>JAQXSU010000023.1 GCA_029219125.1 Bacillota bacterium | reverse complement strand
GGTGTCACGATATCGTTTTCTTCGTTATAATCCATCTGCACCTGTCCGGCGCCATGGCCGTCCAGACCAGTATGACAGTGTGCTTCCACGAAACCCGGATACACTTCCAAACCGGATGCGTCGATGATTTCTGCCCCTTCCGGAATTTCCAGATTCGTGCCGATGGCGATGATTTTTCCGGGCAGTTCAGACTCGTTCCCGGACACCAGAATGTCCGCCATGTAAGCTTCCCGGTTTACTGCATCATTGATAAGTCCGTTTTTAATACAAATCATTTTATTTCCTCCCATCTTATACCAACTGCAGCAGTCTGTCATGCAGCATACCGTTGCTGATTGTCACATTCCCCCAGTTCGAATCAATCCGAACTTCTTCTCCTTGCAGATCTGTCACCGTTCCGCCTGCCTCTTTTACGATCAGGATACCGGCAGCATAATCCCACGGAAAAAGACCTTCCTCCACATAGCAGTCTGCCCGGCTGCAGGCAACATAACACAGATCCAGGGCAGCAGACCCCATTCTGCGAATATCCACACTGTTTTCGTACAGCCTCCGAATGCGGCTGAAGACCTGCTCGGAATTCTTCCGATATGCCGGATTGGTACCTACCAGACAGACTGCTTCAGAAAGCTCCATACAGCCACTGACATGAATCGGACTTCCATTGAGAAATGCCCCCTCTCCTTTTACAGCAGTGAACATTTCATCGCTGAAAGGGTTATACACGATGCCCAGCACCACCTCTTTTTGAACCGACAGTGCCAGGGAAATCGCACTGTGGCGAAATCCGTGAATCAGATTCAGAGTGCCGTCCACCGGATCCAGAATCCAGGTCGGTTTGCTGAGATCCAGATCCGAATTATCCTTTTCTTCTCCCATAAACTGAATTTCCGGGGCCAGGCTGTGCAGTCCCTGCTGCAGTGTTTCCTGTACCATTGTATCAATGTCTGTTACGAAATCCTTTGGTGCCTTTTTTCGGATCATATCATTGTGGACCTGTTCCAGAAGAAGCGTCCCTGCTTTTTTTACCTGTACTGAGGCATCCTTCAGAAGTTGGCTATAACTCTTTTCATTCATTGTCTTCTCCCTTTTCGACTTTATCGGGTTACAATTTTCAATCTTTTTCTATTGTAGCACACTTATCCTGCCTGCAAAAGGAAAAAAACGAATTGCACCTTTTTTCATGCACAATTCGCTTTCTTATGTTCATCTTATGTTTCAGAACCCGCTGGCAGGACATTCTCACTGCATTTCAATACCTGGCCCAATGCAGTCCTCCCTGCCGTCAGAATTTCTCACGGTTGATCCATAATCCAAGCGCTGGATTCGGAATGAAATAGATTTCTTCTCCATCCGGCAGGGTGTTGTACCCATACTGCAGTGTTTCCGGATTGTATCTTGCGGCCACCTCGTCGTAGTCTGCGGAGTGAAATCCTACCGATTCAATCTCTTTCCGGCTGATCTTCTTCACCGCATAGGTAATTCGAAAACGATCATCAGAAGATCCATGGATCAGATGGGCTGCAGCACTCATATTATCCCGCAGATCCTGATTCTCCGGTTTTTCAAACTGTTCCAGTATATGAATTCTCCCGCGGTATCCGTATTTGCGGATCAGCTGATCCACCGTTTCATCTTCGCCAAATCGCTCCACCCCCGGTGCCAGTACCAGCAGTTCTCCACCGTCCGCAATGGCCATACGTGTCCGGTAAACCGACTTGTTTCCAAGCCAGGTGCTTCGGAATTCAGACGGATCCAGGTATACCACACATTTTCTGATTCCCGTTTCTACGAAATCAATGTTCTTTTCCTGCGACAACGCGATGGCTTTCTCCAGCACCTTCCGGGTATCTCCGATGAACAGTCCATGGGTCCGAATGTTTCCGCCCGGTGCGGTGCAGACGGTCAGTACAAAAAGAATCGGACGATGGCAGAGGAAATGCTCCAGCCCGTAGTCCAGTATTTTTCGAACCGGCGTATGATCTTTCCCCATCATTCGTTCCATACCGTAGACTGCACCCACCATATGGCTCTTATTGATCATGTCGCTTCCGCCTACACCCACAAAGAGATTCTTTGCGTGATTGGCCATGCCGATGACCTCGTGGGGCACCACCTGTCCCACAGAAAGAATCAGATCATACTTTTCATCCATTACCAGCCGGTTGATTTCCACACTGACCGGATCATGCCACAGGTTTTCAGTAATCTTTTCCATATACTCCGCAGGCACTTCTCCCAGCCGAACCACATCGGTCCGCCAGTTGTGCGGTATGAAAACGTCAAAAGGAATATCGCCGTACATACCTGCGGCTTCTTCCTCTGTCATTGGCACATGGGTTCCCAGCGCCGGCAGAATATCCACCTCACATCCCTGCTCTTTCAAAACATGGTAATACACATTGGTAATATACCCCGCATTGGAGTGAAGCCGGGTGAAATCCGGCGGAATAATCAGCACATGCTGCAGGCTTCGGCCTTCCAGACTGGAAATCAGGGCGCAGCGGATTTCCTCCTGTGTCAGACCCTCTTCCTGGTTTGCATAGATAAACTGTTCCATATTATCGGTTTCCTTTCTGATTATGATTGAAGCAGTAATGTGCAATTCCCCATGCCACCCCATCGTCTTCGCAGGATCGTGTGATCCAGTCAGCAGCGGTTTTCACCTCATCTGCCGCATTTTCCATGGCAATGCCGATGTCAGCAGCCTGCAACATGGTGATGTCGTTCAGGCCGTCTCCGAAGGATATGGTTTTCAGTTCAGGCACATCCTGCGAATCTTTCAGTGAAGCAGCCAGCGCCAGAAGCGCTTTTCCCTTGTTGGCATCTTTCTGATTGATCTCAATGTTCTGCGGCGACGAACTGGAGACAGCAATATTGGGGAACTGGAATTCCATTTCATGCAGGAGTTTATCTCGCAGCTCCATGTCCCGGGTAAAGAACTGAATCTTCTGTACGTTCTTCCGGCGTTCTGTCAGGAAATCCTTCAGTTCCGGCACAGGCTGCCGAAGTCTGTGATACATGTCCCGAATCGCCGCATCTTCTATGATTTCATCGACATTTGCCTTCATGGATTCTGTCATCCAGGCAGCATCCTCCATATAGCAATCGTAAATCACAGGGAGTGAATCCAGATATTTCATGATTTCCACTGCCTGCATCCAGGGAATTTCGGCCTGATACAACGAATTCCCACTTTCCAGATTCATGACCCGCGCACCGTTGATGGTAATGGCATAATGGAGAAAAGGCAGCTGCCGGATACATTCCGGCATGCCGCCATAAAACCGCCCGGTGGTGGGAACAATCTCCCATCCTGCTTCGAAGGCCTGCTGCAGCGCCCTGCGATTTGCTGCACTCAGTTTTTTTGCTGCATTCAGCAGCGTACCGTCCAGATCCAGTGCAATGATGCCTGCAATCGGTGCTTTCCGTTCTGCCGTTTTCCCCTGCATTATCCTATGCATTGTACGTTCCTGCAGAAGTATCTCCGCCATGGCCTGTCCAGTTGGTGTGGAAAAATGCACCTCGCGGCTGATCGATTCTTTCATAGGTATGGGCACCAAAATAGTCACGCTGCGCCTGCAGCAGATTGGCAGGCAGCGTCTCTGTGGTATATCCGTCGAAATAGTTCAATGCAGAAGAGAAAGCAGGCATCGGAATTCCTGCCTTTACGGCATAGGCAACCACTTCTCTCCATGCCGGAACCAGTTCTCGGATGGTGTCAGCGAAATAATCATCCAGAAGAAGATTTTCCAGCTGCGGATTCTTATCATAGGCCTCTTTGATTTTTCCCAGAAATACGCTTCGGATAATGCAGCCGCCCCGCCACATGAGGGCGATTCCGCCATAGTTCAGGTTCCAGCCGTAAGTCTTTGCCGCAGTCCGCATCAGCGTATATCCCTGTGCGTAGGAAATAATCTTGCTGGCATACAGTGCCTTGCGGATGGACTCGATGAAAGCCTTTTTATCCCCCTCGAATGCCGGAATTTCCTTCGGAAAAACTCTGGCAGCTTCCACGCGTTCTTCCTTCATAGCAGACAGACACCGTGCGAAAACCGCTTCCCCGATCATGGTCAGAGGAACGCCCTCATCCAGTGCAGAAATTGCGGTCCACTTTCCGGTTCCCTTCTGTCCTGCGGTATCCAGAATATAGTTTACGGTAGTCTCTCCGTTTTCATCCTTATATCCCAGAATGTCTCTGGTGATTTCAATCAGATAGCTGTCCAGCTCAGTTTCATTCCACGCGGCAAACACATCATGCATTTCCTCCGGGCTCATACCAAGTCCATCCTGCATCAGCTGGTAGGCTTCACAAATCAGCTGCATATCGCCGTATTCGATTCCGTTGTGTACCATTTTTACAAAATGGCCTGCACCGTTTTCTCCGACCCAGTCACAGCAAGGACTGCCGTCCTCGACTTTGGCGCAGATGGACTGAAAGATAGGTTTCACATAAGGCCATGCCTCCGGCGAACCGCCCGGCATAAGGGATGGGCCGGTCAGGGCGCCTTCCTCGCCGCCGGACACACCGCTGCCCACATAAAGGAGTCCTTTGCTTTCCACATATGCGGTTCTGCGTATCGTATCCGGGAAGTGACTGTTGCCTCCGTCGATCAGGATATCGCCCTTTTCCAGGTATGGCAGCAGCTGTTCAATCAGATCATCCACAGGCTGTCCTGCCTTCACCATCATCATGATTTTTCTCGGCTTTTCCAGGCTTGCAGCCAGTTCCTCCAGGCTGTATGTGCCGATGATGTTCTTTCCCTCTGCACGGCCTTCCGTAAAGCGTTTCACCTTTTCCGTTGTCCGGTTATATACCGCTACGGTGAAACCTCTGGATTCCATATTCATAACCAGATTTTCACCCATAACCGCCAGACCTACCAGGCCGATATCTGCTTTTTTGATTGTATTCATTTCTTTTCTACCTCATATTCTTCTTTCGTCCTGCCTTACTTATCTCTGGACGCGGGCATTTCCTGCGTAAATATCCCATACCTGCTTTTCATCGGCAGGTTCTGCATAGTCGTTGAGGCTGCTTGCAGCAAGCACACCGGTTGCCCAGCCGAACTGGAGACATTTATCCGGCTCCCATCCCTGCATCAGACCGTAAAGCAGACCGCCGGTAAATCCGTCTCCGCCGCCGATCCGATCCATGACAGGAATCGGACGTGGTTCTTCGATGTACCACTTGTCATCTGCCAGCAGAATCCCGCCCCAAAGGTGTTCGTTGGCACTGATTACCTGACGCAGCGTGGTTGCAAATACACTTGCATTGGAATACTTTTCTTTCACCTGTCCAATCATATCCTGGAAACTGCTGATTTTCGCAGTCAGGTCCTTTCCACCGGCCTCCGGTCCCCGGAATCCAAGACACAGCTGGAAGTCTTCTTCGTTTCCGACCAGTACATCTGCCGCCGATGCGATCTGATGGAAGGCTTCCCGAAGTTCTTCTTCCCTGCCCTTCCAGAATGTAGCGCGATAGTTCAGATCAAAGCTGACCAGTGTACCGTATTCCTTCGCTGCCTTGGCAAGCTCCAGGCAAAACTTTGTCGTCTCCTCACTCATGGCTGCAATCAGGCCGGATATATGAAGGATTCCAACACCTTCTTCTCCAAAGATCCGCGGAATATCAAAATCCTCGATGGTAAGCGTTCTTCCTACTTCTCCTGCCCGGTCATTCCATACACGAGGTGCACGGAGGCCAAAGCCGGAATCGGCAATGTTGAACTGATGCCGGTAACCCCATGGGCCGCCCTGTTCCACATCGATGCCCTCATAACGGATATTTCTGCTGCGAAGTTCGCTTTTAATGAATTCCGCGATTGGGCTTCCCTTTACAAACCGGGTCAGTACCAGACATTCTTTTCCCAGGGAAGAGGAAACATTCAGCACATTGCTTTCTGCACTGGTGCACTGCATGATAAAGCGATTACTGTTATGCACAGCCATTCTGTTTTCCGGTGTAATGCGCACGCCCATGCTGGTCGGACAGGCAATGGCATACTTATAATTACTGCGAAGTTTTAAGTCCATACTGGTTCTTCCTTTCAAAAAATCTCTAAGTTCCTACTTTATTCCGTGTTTTATTTTTCTGCAAGCCTGATTCTGAATTCTCCGGCTTTTTTCTTAAAATCTACGGAACGCATTTTCTTTCCGTCCCGTACCGCTGTATCCATATCGAAGGCTATGCCCTGCTTTTCCAGATGGTATAGTGCTCTTTCCAGATGATCGGTGAGGATTTCAATGCAGCCTTCTGCTTCTGCACCTTCTTCCGTCTGTGCCGTCAGGAACACAGAATGCAGCAAATCTGCGTGTTCTGCAGGATTTTCGCACATGCTGCCGACCTGGATTCTGCCGATCCGAAGATGCAGCATGGCTGCCACTGCTTCCCGGCTGAGTCTCTCGATTTCATCATACCGCTCTGCACGGACGAGATCTCCCTTCACCATCCAGCTTCCGCCGCATGCAATTACCTTCCGGAACGAAAGATAATCACAAAGGTTATCTTTTCCCACGCCGCCGGTAGGGATAAACTTCAGATTCACATAAGGACCCGCCAGCGCCTTCATCATTTTCAGCCCGCCGGCTGCCTCTGCCGGAAAGAACTTCACGGTATCCAATCCCATTTCCAACGCCATCTCAATGGCGTTGGTATCCATACAGCCCGGTACCACCGGAATCTGATGCTCCACGCAGTAAGAAACGACGGATGGATTGAAACCTGGCGTGACGATGAATTTTGCGCCGGCATCAACTGCTTTTTTCACCTGCTCCACCGACAGCACCGTGCCCGCACCGAGAAGGATCGAAGGGCATTCCTTTGCGATTCTTCCAATGGATTCTTCTGCCGCTGCTGTCCGGAATGTCACTTCCGCGCAGTCAATGCCGCCGGCCTGCAGTGCCTTTGCAACCGGCACTGCCTTTTCCGCATCCTCCAGAACCACTACCGGAACGATTCCTGTCTTTTCTATTCTGTCTAATACTTCACGCATGTCTTCCTCCCGTACACTTCTTATCGCTGAACTCTGCCGCTGCCGTCTCCAGCCATCAGTTTCATCACATCGTCTGCCGATACCCGGTTAAAATCGCCCAGAATGCTGTGTTTCAGACAGGATGCCGCCACAGCAAATTCCAGAGCTTCCCTGCAGTCCGAGAAATGGTTCAGTCCGTAAATCAGACCGCCGCCGAAACTGTCTCCTCCGCCGACTCTGTCGATGATGTCATTGATATCATAATGCCTGCTGAGATAAAACCCGCTGCGGTTATTGAGACATGCAGACCAGCCGTTGGAATCCGCACTTCTGCTTTCACGGAGTGTAATTGCGATCATTTCCACATTCGGATAGGTTTCCAGTACCTTATTGCTCAGCTGCTCATACTTGTTGCTGTCGATATTTCCTGACGCCACATCCACATCGATGGTGATGCCCAGGGATTTCTGCACATCCTCCTCGTTGGCAATGAGAATGTCTGCATAGCGCGCCAGCTCGCACATAACCTCCTGTGCGCTTTTTCCGTACTTCCAAAGATTTTTCCTGTAGTTCAGGTCGCAGGAAACTTTGATGCCCCGCTTCTTTGCTTCTTTTACACTCTCCAGAGATAATTCCATCAGTGACTGGGAAATGGCAGGTGTGATGCCGGTGATGTGGAACCAGTCAATACCCTCCAGCGCCGTATTCCAGTCAATGGTTCCGGGACCAGCCAGAGCCACGCTGCTGTCCGCACGGTCGTAGATGACTTTGCTCGGCAGCTGATTTGCACCGGCCTCCAGGAAATAGATTCCCATTCTCCCCGGCCCTCTCAGAATTCTGCTGGTATCCACGTTAAAACGCCGCAATTCGCCCATACATGCATCGCCCAGTGTATTCTCCGGCAGAACGGTCAAAAACGCGGAATCCATGCCGTAATTGGCCAGCGATACAGCCACATTGGCCTCTCCGCCTCCAAAGGTCGCTTCCATCAGCGGCGACTGCATCAGTCTTTCGTGTCCAGGTGCTTTCAGCCGCAGCATAATTTCTCCAAATGTCAATACTTTCATTGTTCCTCCGCCTTTCTGTCTTCTGTTCCAATATATTTTTCCAATATTTTTCTCACTGCACCGGTTCCGGCTGCCATTTCTTCAAAATAGTCCAGAACACGGTCTGCGATACCTGCATCATATAAATCCACCGCAAAGATCTGCCGGTTGGATAAAATCGGCTGCAGCGCCCGGCGGTAATCTCCGGCATTTCCCAGCGAGATTCCATTCAGATGAGGCTTCAGCACAGCATACAGCGGATCGGGGCTTGGCTCGAATGGATGTCCTGCATCATCTACTGCCATCAGATATCGGCACCAGCCTGCGATCACCAACGGAATGACCACCAGGCGGTTAATATCCTTCGTCGGATCGGCCAGATATGCTTTCAGCGTTTCTCCGAACCGGATTGGAATCTTCTGCGAAGTATCCATGGCAATTCGCTGTGGTGTATCCGGCAAAAACGGATTTGGGATCCTCTCTTCCAGAACTTCGGCAAGGAATTTCTCCGGATCCAGAATGCCCGGGTGAACCACCACTGGCATACCTTCTTCGTATCCAAGCCGATATACCATCTCCCGCAGCAGCGGATCCTTCATTTCCTCTGAAATTCTGTCATAAGAAAGCAGGCATCCGAAAACAGCCAGTGCCGTATGCAGCGGATTCAGGCAGGTGCACACCTTCATTTTTTCTACTTTGTCCACCGTTTCCTTTTCCGTAAACAGAATGCCCCCCTTTTCCAGCGGAGGACGCCCGTTGGGAAAACTGTCTTCAATGACCAGATACTGTGGTTCTTCTGCATTGACAAACGGTGCAATCCAGGATTTCCGTGCAGTCAGGATTCTTCCTGCATCCTCCAGTCCCGCATTCAGAAGCATTTCTTCCACCGCCTCGTCCGGTCCCGGTGTGATCTTATCAATCATGGTCCACGGGAACGACACTTTCGAAACATCGCTGAGATAGTCTGAAAATCCTTCTTCTGCCAGACCGCGTTTTTCCCACTCCTGTGCAAATGCCAGAATACTTTCTTTCAATCGATCTCCATTATGCGAAAAATTATCCATGCTGACCATGGCGATTGGCTTTTTCCCTGCGCAAAATCTGACGTGAAGCAGGGATGCAAGCTTTCCCATATAGCTTGTGCTTTCAGATGGACCGGCTTCGAAATCATCCATTATTTCTTCCCGATAGTTTCCCTGTCCGTCAATCAGCTTATAGCCCTTCTCCGTAATGGTGATACTGGCCATCTGCAGGCTGTCTTTTTGAAATGCTTCTTCCAGCCATGCAAAATCCTCCTGCCGCTGACGATCCATCACGACGGCTTTTACGATACTGGCAATGACTCGTTTTTCCAGACTTCCATCGGCTTTCATGGTGACCAGCACGCTCAGATTATCGTAAGGAGTATATGTCCGGTCGATCGGTTCATTACTGAAGCCCGAAACTGCCACAATCCCTTTTTTCATTTCTCCCCGCTCCAGCAGATTCTGTGCCACCGCTGCAGGAAAGGCTCTGAAAATGTTTCCGGCGCCAAAATGTATCCAGTCTGGATTCTCTGTTGTTTCTTTCCGGACTTGTTCTATATCAAATTCCGGCAGCAGAAATCCGTTTTCTATCCAAGGAAGCCGGTTTTCACCGGATATCGATTGTCTGTTTAATCTCATATTTTCTGCATTTCTCCTGTTATTTTTTTCTTCCGATCATTTTCTCCAGGCTCTCCCATATTCCATTCAGATAAGTAATGCCCAGGGCTCTGTCATATAGTCCATAGCCAGGCATAGAGATTTCTCCCCAGATGGCCCGGCCGTGATCCGGACGGATCGGGCCGTCGAAGCCCGTTTCATACAAAGCCTTCATGATCTCGAACATATCCAGGGATCCATCGCTGGACAAGTGGGCTGCTTCTTCAAAGCTGCCTTCCCCGTTATATTTAATATTCCGCACATGGGCGAAATGAATTCTCCCCTTCAATGCGTGAATCGCGTCCACAATATCATTCTTCGGATCTGAGCCCAGAGAGCCGGTACATAAGGTGACTCCATTATGTGGGTTGTCCACCAGCTTCGTCAGTCTGACCAGGTTTTCGCCGGACGTCATGATTCTTGCAAGACCGAATACGGACCAGGCAGGGTCATCCGGATGGATCGCCATGTTAATGTCGTATTTGTCGCAGACCGGCATAATTGCCTCCAGAAAGAATTGCAGATTTGCAAACAGCCGATCTTCATCAATTCCTTCATACATGCGGAACAGTTCCTGAATATGCGCCATCCGTTCCGGCTCCCATCCCGGGAGCAGAAAACCATTGTTCTTTTCGCCCATGGCCTCTGACATATTGGCAGGATCAATCTGATCAATGATCTTCTGATCGTAGGCAAACACGGTGGAGCCATCGGGCCGGACTTTTGCCAGATCGGACCGGGTCCAGTCAAAAACAGGCATGAAGTTGTAGCATACCAGATGGATATCATTTTTCCCCAGTTTCTCCAGGGTTCTGATATAGTTGTCGATGTAGAAGTCCCTGTCTCTGCTTCCCACCTTGATGGCGTCATGAATATTCACACTTTCGATGCCGCACAGACTGAGCCCTGCATCTTCCACTTTCTGTTTCATGGAAAGAATGGCATCCTCTTCCCATTCTTCTCCGGGTGCTGCGTCATAAATCGTCGTAATTACGCCTTCCACCCCCGGTACCTGGCGGATCTGCTGCAGCGTGACTGTATCATACCCCTCGCCAAACCAGCGCATTGTCATTTTCATGTGTGTCTTGTCTCCTTTAAAAAAGGAAGCCGCATTTGCGGCTTCCTTCCTGTTATCTATTCCTGTGGAACCAGATGTCTGCCCAGTCTCTTTTCCACCTTATTCTGTAAGAAGGTCAGGAAGGTACTGAATATCAGATATACAAGTGCTGCTTCGCAATACAGCAGCATCGGTTCCATCTCAATTGCAGAAATCTGCTTTGCCGTTGCAAATATTTCCTGTACGGTTAAAATGGAAACCAGGGAAGTGTCTTTCAGCAAGCTGATAAAAGAGTTCCCCAGCGCCGGCACAGCTGTCAGTGCAGCCTGCGGCAGAATCACATGGATCAGTGTCTGGAATTTCGTCATTCCAAGGGAAGCCGGAGCTTCATGCTGTCCTTTCGGGATTCCCATGAGCGCCCCTCGGATGACTTCCGAGTTATAGGCACCCTGGCTGATGGTCAGACCAAGAATTGCCGAAGTAAATGGTAGAAATACAATTCCTATGGAAGGCAGCCCGTAGAAGATAATGAACAGCTGTACCAGCAGCGGGGTTCCACGGATAATCCACACATACGTGGCGCAAATCCCGGAAAGGATTTTGAATCTGGACATACGTCCAAGAGCCACCAGCAGTGCCACAATCAGGCCCAGACCAAAGGAAATCAGCATCATCGGAATGGAGTACAGGAGTCCGGCCTTAAACATAGGCCAGAAAGCACGGATAAATAATTCTAAGTTTTCGCTCATTTCTTTGCCTCCGAAGACAGGTTCATCGTGGGGACTCTGAAAAGAGTCCCCATCTGAAATTACATTTCACTGAGAGTTACTGGTATAAAGTAACACCATTGGCGAAGTCTTCACCGAAGTACTTCACGCATAATTCTCTTGCAGTACCTTCTTCGATGATTTCAGCAACAGCTGCATCGATTGCTTCACATAAGTCCACATTGCCCTTCTTGATAATCGGAGCAGACTGTACTTCGTAAGCATTTTCCGGTTCATAATAAGCAGCGATTCTCAGGTTTGCATCCGGATTCTTTTCCAGATATACGGAAATTGCATAGGCATCGTTTACCTGGCAGTCGGCACGATTGTCCTGAATCAGCATCATTGCTTCTTCCAGAGAAGCTTCTACCAGTTCAGCACCGTAGGATCTTGCAATGTTGCCGGAGCTGGAGCTCAGGGAGTTTGCAGAAGTCTTGCCTTCCAGATCTTCGAAGCCCTGAATGGATTCATCATCGGCACGGCATACCAGTGCAACGACCTGTTCACCATAAGGTCTTGCTACTTCGTACTTTTCCTTTCTCTCCGGAGTAGGGCCGGCTCCGCAGATTACGACATCGTATCTGTCTGCTTCCAGACCGGCCAGAACGCCATCCCAGGAATCTGCGATGTTGTAGTTTACTTCAACACCCAGTTTGTCTGCGATTGCTTTTGCCATTTCTACTTCGAAGCCTACCAGATCTCCATTTTCATCGTTGTAAACATAAGGAACCCAGTTACCTTCTGCACCGATTTCCAGAACGCCTGCATCCAGTACCTTCTGTAAAGAACCATCGCCTTCCGTTTCTCCGTCGGTTGCAGCCGGTTCGTCATTTCCGCCGCATGCAGCGAAAGTGAACATCATGGCTAACATGAGCAGTACCGCTAATACTTTCTTTGAAAACTTTTTCATTTGTCTCCTTTTCTCCTTTCAAATAAATGCTCTTTCTTCTATTCTTCAATAAACCTTTCCAGCACACGCATATTGCGGATGTCTGCCTCGAAAGGGTTATTAAAGTACTTCTCATCAGCGATTTCCTGAACCAGATATCCAGTGAAACCACGTCGGTTCATGGTTTCCAGCTGACGTTCCAGCGGGGTATTTCCATCACCCCAGACGTTATGTAAATATGGATCGCCATCCAGAAAATGCATATGAATCAGATTCTCTCCAAAGGCATCAAACCAATCATCCAGTGTTTCTCCGGCAGCCCCTGTCGCTATGGAATCCACCATGATCTTCAGATTTGGATGATTTACTGTTTCGTACATTTCTTTCGCGGAAGCCAGGCTGTTTACAATGTTGGTTTCATCATCACGCATGGATTCCATGACGCAGACGATGTCATACTTCTTTGCTGTCTCTGCAAGACGATACAGGTTGTCAGCAGAACGTTTCCACATTTCTTCCCGGTTTTCCTTCTGGTAACCCCATCCGGAATTCACCACAACCCGGTCAGCGCCCAGTTCCGCTGCCACCTCAATTCCATTGGAAAAATATCGGAAACTCTCTTCCAGGATTTCTTTCTCCTGTGATGCATACTGATACTGATATGCACAGCTGGGTGTTGTAACGGATACCACCTGCAGTCCCCTGTCCTTTAATTTCTTCTTCAGCGGCTCGCAGGACTCATGACCTCTGGAATCTATCCAGAAATGGGATGCCCCACACCAGAGTTCAATATTCTGAAACCCCGCCTTTACCTGGCAATCCAGGAAATAGTCCAGAGAAAATCTTCTGTAATGCTGGTTCATGGCAACCAGCTGCTGTCTCTTAATTGCTGCCATCGTTTACACCTGTCCCATGTTCTGACGCAAAACCTGTATATTCTCCTTCATCGCAGAGACAGGATCGTCAATATACCGTTCCCCAGGCACTGTCAATGCCAGCGGACCCGCATAGCCGGATTCGTCAAGCTGGTTCAGATACTTCCGGCATGGAAGGCATCCTCTGCCCCAGATACGGTAACCATTATAATTACCGTCTGTGAACCGGACCAGTCTGATGTCCTCGCCCAAAGTATCAAACCAACCGGAAATGGTTTCTCCCCGAAGGCTGATGACTTCCGTATCCAGATACACTTTCAGGAAATCAGAGGAAACAGCTTCAATCATTTCTCTGATCTCCTCCAGGCTGACCAGAACCGGTGTGGATGCATTCACTATGCACTCCTGTCCCAGCACACTGCCCAGAAGCAGAGTTACGCTGTGTTTCCCCGCGAAATCCGCAAGTTCTTCCAGTGTCTTAGCCCCATTTTTCATGAGACGCTTCGAATCATAGTCGTAGTTTGCGCCGCTTCCGGTGATGGAAAGATACGACGCACCCAATTCTTCGGTCAACAAAATACACTGTTTGTAATACTCCCGTGTCTTTTCACGCTGTATGGTACCTTCATCCGCACAGATGGAGTAGCGGTAAGGGAGCGGCACGGTGGAACAGACCTCCAGTCCTGCCTGATGCAGATTCCCTTTCACACTGGAAAGGTCATGAAATGTATCACTGTCTGCATAGAAATGTGGGGTCTGAAGTGTCAGCTCCACGGCATTCAGTCCGCTTTCGGCTGCCGCCTGTACAAATTCGGAAAACGGCTGACGAATAAACTGTGCGTTGTTTCCCAGTAGCAATCTTTCCTTCATGATTTATGCGATATCTCCCGGATATCCGTCGGTACATAATTCAAACCAGATGTACTTATAAGCTTCTCCTTCTTCGCACCAGCTTCCATGATGGGAGGAATGTGGCGTAAAGGTAATGTCTCCAGCAGTTACATGAATTTCTTCCTTTTCCCCGTCATGTTCTGCATAATACGTGAATTCAGAACCAGGCAGCACGATATACCACTGCTCCAGTTCGTTATGAATATGTGTGCCCACTTTCGTCGGTCCCTGGTCGATGGTTCCGCCCATGGACAGTCTTCCCAGATTGCGGTGTTCCAGCAATGTCAGCTGCTGCACGTTTTCTGCCGTATTAAATTCTTTATACAGCCATGCTTCTGAAATTCCGCGGAATCTCGGCAGTGACATTCTGGAATGCTTCAGGCACTGTAAATCGTACTCTGCAATTTCAGAAACAGCGTGCAGAATCATCATCGGAGTCTTGGACTTCGGAGAGCAGTGAATCGTAAAGGTTTCCTTGTCAAATTCAGGAACGAATACTGCGACTTCGTCAACATTAAATACTTTTCTCGGAGTTCTTACATATCCTTCTCCATCCATAAACAGGAACACCTGATTGTGTTCTTCCAGCTTATAAACATCCGGTGTCCAGCTGCAGCCAGGCTGAATTGCTACTCTTTCCAGCGCACAGTCCTTACATTCGCCGACCAGAATAGGAACTCTGGCAACTCCGTTTTCATCATAGTTATATACAATATCTGCACTTCTTGATACTTTTACAAATGACATTTTCCAAATCCTCCTGCACGTATTATTCAATTTCACCAGGGTAGCATTCATTTACCATTTCAAACCAGATATAGTCAAAGGTTTCCCCATCCTCTGCCTCTGTACCGTGATAATATCCGGTCGGAGTATAGCTGATGTCGCCGCCTTCCAGAAGTACGGATTCACCGCCGGCAGTATATGTCATTCTGGATCCAGGCAGCGCAATGTACCACTGCATCAGTTCATTATGGATGTGCTGACCAACGACAGAAGGGCCCTTTCCGAGCACTGCGCCGCAGGATACACGACCCAGATTTCTGTGTTCCAGAAGCATTCTGGACTCTACATCCTCGCTCTTGAAATCTTCATAATAGCTCCAGCCATCTTCCAGATTTCTGAATCTTGGCAGACGCATTTTGGATGCATACAGGCAGTGCTTGTCATAATCGTTTAATTCTGTAACAATATGAATGTATTCCAACGGCTTCTTGCTGTCGGCAGAGCATACGATTTCAAATTCTTCTGTATCATAATCCGGAACAAAAACGGCAAATCCTTTTTCGATGTTGAAACCCTTTCGCGGTGTCACCACATATCCCTTACCTTCCAGGAAGAGAAATACCTGTGTATGCTCTTTCGTCGAATACAGTTCCGGCTTCACAGAATGCCCCGGCATCAGAGAACATCTCATGAATTTCGCCTGGTCGCACTCTCCTTTTAATACTTCTACTTCTGCGTAACCATCTTTGTAATCAAAAGTAATGTCTTTACGCTTTGCTACTTTCACTAAACCCATTTTTATCTTCCTCCTGTATCAATAAAAACATGTGATTTATAACATTTTGCTTAAAAACTCTCTTAGCCGTGCGTTCTTCGGATTGTCGAAGAATTCATCCGGCGTGGTGTTTTCCTGAATAATCCCCTCATTAATGAAGACAACCCGGTCTGCCACCTCTCTTGCAAATCCCATTTCATGGGTTACAACAACCATGGTCATTCCCTGATCGGCAAGATTTTTCATAACTTCCAGAACCTCACCCACCATTTCCGGGTCAAGCGCAGACGTCGGTTCATCGAACAGAATCAGTTCCGGTTCCATACAGAGTGTTCTGGCAATAGACACACGCTGCTGCTGACCGCCGGACAGATTGGCCGGGTAGGAATTGGCCTTCTGGGTCAGTCTGACCATCTCCAGATACTTCATGGCTTTCGTTTCGCTTTCTTCCTTCCCCATCTTCTGTACCAGTTTCGGCGCCAGGGTGATATTATCCAATACTGTCTTGTTTATAAACAGATTGAACTGCTGGAATACCATTCCCACCCCTTTCAGCGCTTCATGGCGTTCCTTTTTTTTCATCTGCATCAGATCACGGCCATGATAGATAATTTCACCTTCATCCGGCTGCTCCAGGAAATTCAGGCAGCGGATAAATGTACTCTTGCCGCATCCGGATGGTCCGATGATTGCAATAACCTCACCCTTATTGATGGTAAGATCTACACCATTGAGGACCTGGTTGCTTCCAAATTTCTTTTTTAACCCTCTCACCTCTAAGATGGGTTCTTTCACTTCTTGCTTCATATTCAGGTTCTTCCTTTCGCGCTTATTTGAAACCAAAATATTCTTTTGCGTTATCGTGTGATATTCCCTTTATAATTTTGCTCAGAATCTCGTAGTCTTCCGGATATTCACCGGCTTCCACCCATCCTCCGATCAGATCGCAGAGAATCCTTCGGAAGTAATCATGCCGGGTGTAGGACAGAAAACTCCGGGAGTCTGTAAGCATTCCTACAAATTTACCCAGAACGCCCAGGTTAGCCAGCGAAATCATCTGCTGCTGCATGCCTGTTTTATTATCATTGAACCACCATGCAGAGCCGTGCTGAATCTTTCCGGCACATCCCTCCTGGAATCCTCCGATAATGGAATCGATAATTGTATTATCATTCGGGTTCAATGAATATAAAATGGTCTTGGGCAGTCCGCATCGTGTATGTACTGCATCCAGAAACATCGTCAGTTTCTCCGACGGTGCATAGCTGCTGATACAGTCATAACCCGTATCCGGACCCAGCTGCTCAAACCGTTTCGAATTGATATTCCTCTGACAGCCGTAGTGAAGCTGCATGACCCATCCACGCCGACTGTATTCCTCTGCAAGAAACAGCAGTATGAATGTTTTGTACTTCTCACTCTCCAGCAAATCCGTTTTCTGCTTTCCAAGCGCCTTGCGGAAAACAGCATCTGCTTCTTCCGGAGTACACGGCGCATACGGCACATAATCCAGGCCGTGATCACTGACGGTGCATCCATTTTCACTGAAGTAGTCCATTCTTTTAACAATGGCCTCCTTCAAAGTATCCAGTCCTGTAATTTCCACGCCGCTGCATTCCGCCAGTCCGGCAATATAGTCCGGAAACTCCTTCTTCTCCAGGTTTATGAGTCGGTCAGGTCTCCATGCCGGCAAAACTTTTGTCTTCAGTTTTCCCTCTTCACGGATCTTCTGATGCCACTCCAGGCTGTCCACAGGATCATCGGTCGTGCAGATCACTTCCACATTGGATTTTTCTATGATTTTTCGCACCGTAAGGGGCTCATTCCGCAGGACATCGTTGCAAAGCTTCCAGACTTCGTCTGCTGTGGAACGTTTCAGTACGCCTTCATATCCGAAATATTTTTTCAGTTCCATGTGGCTCCAGTGGTATAGCGGATTGCCCACTGCCCACTCCAGCGTTTCGGCATACTTGCAGAACTTTTCGTAATCTGAAGCATTTCCGGTGATGTATTCCTCATCAACTCCACAGCTGCGCATTGCCCTCCACTTATAATGGTCACCGTACAGCCAGACCTGCGTGATATTGTCATACTTCAGATCTTCATAAATCTCTTTCGGATTGATATGGCAGTGATAATCAATCACCGGCAGATCCGCAGCATAACTGCGGTACAGTCTGACGGCAGTCTCGCTGCCGAGCAGAAAATTATCATCCAGAAAGGCTTTCAATTTGAATCACCTCATTTTTATTTTTCGCACGGAGTTGTCCCCCGCTCTACAAACTTACAGCTTACAACGGTTTTCGTCGATACTTTCTGCTGCTCCAGAATTCGCATCAGCATAGATACCGTGTTAATGCAAAGTTCTTCGCACATATTATCGATAGAAGTCAATTCCGGATTGCAGCAGATGGAGAGGACGGAATTGTTACAGCCGATGACGGAAACCTGCTCCGGAACGGAAACAGCCTGTTCCTGCAGGAACTTCAGTGCACCGATGGCAAGTTCATCATCACATGCAAGAATCGCATCTACCTGCGGACCGGTTTGAAAGTACTCGCGAAGTTCGTCCTTGATGTCCTGAATCCGATTGGTGCTCTGAAACATTCTTGCATGCTCAGAACCCAAACCATATTTTTTCAGCGCATCCAAAAACCCTTCCCGTTTTCGTTTGCAACTGTAGGTTTCTTCTCTGTACAGAAAAAGGACGTTTTCTCTTCCTTTTTTCAGAAGGTGTTCTGCTGCATGAAAAAAAGCACCGTAATCATCCGAAAGGTTGCAATAGATATTCTCACCTTCCAGATATCCATTCAGAAGCATCACAGGAATCCTTGCAGAAGTATCCAGAATATATTCATTTTTTTTCGGAGTATCCTCTATATAATGCGAACCCACCATGATAACGGCATCTACTTTCCGAGATTCCATCATCCGCATGCATTTCACTTTATCTTTATATTCGTATCCTGTACAACTCAGGAGTGATTCAAATCCTTCCTGGCTGAGTTCCCTTTCCAGAAAGGAAACCGCGTTGGCCAGATAGATGTCTGCCACATCTGCACAGAGAATGCCGATCGTCTTCATGGAACCGGTTCCAAGCCCTCTGGCGAACACATTGGGCTCATATCCATATTCCTCCATGACTTCCAAAACCCGTGCTTTCGTCTTCGGGCTAACTTTCGGACTGTCATTCAGTACTCTGGAAACGGTTGCAATGGAAACACCGGCTTTATGGGAAATGTCATAAATTGTGGCCTGTTTCATCTTCCCCCTCCGTGTAAGTGCTTTCAACTTAATTCTTACTTTACTTCAGTATATTCCTGTGTTCAGAAAATGTCAAGGCGTTTTTTTCTGTAACAAAATAACATTTTTTGTATAAACATATTAGAATTTCAACAATTATTCAAATATCTGAATTAATTTCGTTCTTGACTATTTTTTAAAGAAGTACTATATTGTTAGTGTAATCGCTTACATTCATTTTGCATTTTTTATGTCGAAAAGGATAATCATTATGAAAAAAGAACAGCTTTCAAAAAAAAATACAGCCAAACCCCACCGTCCCATTCGCGTACTCCAGTTCGGAGAAGGAAATTTCCTGAGAGCATTTACCGACTCCTTTATTCAGACGCTGAATGATTCCTGCGGTTATGACGGTAATATCGTTGTCATAAAGCCGACGCCCCGGGGAAATCTGGATCAGTTTCATATGCAGGATTGCCTTTATACGGTTATGCTTCGCGGGATTCAGGATGGAAAAACGGTCCAGCAGACACAGCAGATCGACTCCATTGATAAAATAGTAAATCCATATTCAGATTACGATACATTTCTTTCCTGTGGAAGGCTGGACAGCCTGCAGATCATCATATCGAACACAACAGAGGCCGGTATTGTATATTCTGAAACAGATCGTCTGGAAGACCGTCCGGCTGCAAGCTACCCCGGTAAGCTTACGCAGCTGCTTTATGAAAGATTCTGCTGGTGTGACGGAAATCCCGAAAAAGGCGTCACGCTTCTTCCTGTGGAATTGATTGATCAGAACGGAGATGCCCTGAAGTCCTGCGTGCTTCGATTGGCAAAACGATGGAATCTTCCATCCGCTTTTACAAACTGGCTTAATACCAGCTGCAGCTTCTGCAATACCCTCGTAGACAGAATCGTTTCCGGTTATCCGGCGCAGGAAGCAGACCTGCTTTTTCAAAATCTTGGGTACACGGACAATTTGCTGACTGTTGCAGAACCTTTCGGTTTGTGGGTGATTGAAGCAGACGAGAAAATCCGTCAGGAAATATTTCCGTTCTGTCCATCGATTCCAATTCTCTTCACGGAGAACCAGAAGCCATATAAAGAAAGAAAGGTTCGAATTCTCAATGGCGCCCACACTTCCTTTGCCATGTTAGCCTGGCTCTGCGGCATGGACTATGTGAGAGAAGCAATGCACGATCCGGAAATCCGTGAATATATACAGCGAGTTCTGTTCCGTGAAGTGATACCGTCTCTTTCCCTGCCGGAAGCCGAGCTGGTGGATTTTGCCCAGGCGGTGCTTGAACGGTTCGAAAACCCCTTCGTGAATCATGCCCTGCTGTCCATTTCGCTGAACTCTGTTTCCAAATGGCGCACCCGCTGTCTTCCGACGCTCGTTGCCTACGTGGAAAAATTCGGCTCTCTGCCGCAGTGTCTGACCTTCTCTCTTGCTGCCTTACTGAAGTTTTATAAGAGTACCGTACGTGAGTCAGATGGAAAGACCTGTACTGTAAATGATGATTCAACCATACTGGATTTTTTTGCTGACCACGCAAATGCGGACAATGCTTCGCTGGTATCGGACTACTTTTCTGCCGTTGAATTTCACGGCATGAATCTTTGTACGATTCCGAATTTGCAGGAAACAGTGACAGACCATCTGAACGCCATGGATGTGATGGGCGTTCGCGGTGCTCTGGCATCGTTTCTGAAAGGAGAGGTACGTCATGAATAAATGGATTCGCATACAGGAGCAGGATAATGTGGCCGTTGCGCTCTGTCCGCTGCAGGCGGGCGACTCTATTGATATCCCGCAGTTTGATCTGACACTGAAAGAGGATATTCCGCAGGGGCATAAATTTTCTCTCACCAGGATTCCACAGGGAGCCGCTGTGATCAAATATGGTGCACAGATTGGTACGGCACAGGAAGAAATCCCTGCCGGCATGCATGTTCACAGCCATAATCTGAAAACTGCCCTGCGTGAAGCCGAAGAATATTCCTATCATCCTGTCGAAATCGATTCTGCTTTTAAAACAAATGGTGTAAAAAAGGATGTTCCCTGTTTTCAGGGTTATAGAAGAAAAGACGGTTCCGTTGGAATTCGAAATGAAATATGGATTATCCCAACCGTCGGCTGCGTCAACAGTATCGGTCAGAAAATCGCTGCTCTGGCGAAGTCCCAGTATGAATCATTGAAAGGAATCGATGACATTGTTGCTTTCCAGCATCCTTACGGCTGCTCTCAGCTTGGAGATGATCAGGAAAATACGCGAAAAATTCTGGCAGATCTCTGCATGCACCCAAATGCGGGAGGCGTACTTCTTCTGGGGCTGGGATGTGAAAACAGCGGTGTAGAGGAAATAAAGAAATATATCAGAGACTATGATTCTGACCGGATAAAATGTCTGATCTGTCAGGATGTCAGTGACGAAATCTCCGCAGGTATGGAATTACTTCAATCTCTGGCGGAAACAGCATCACAGGCTAAACGGAGTCCGGCTCCTCTGTCCTGCCTCACAGTCGGTGTCAAATGTGGAGGGTCAGATGGTTTGTCGGGCATTACAGCCAATCCTCTGGTTGGCCATTTTACAGACTGGCTCACCCAATTCGGCGGAAGTGTCCTCATGTCAGAGGTCCCGGAAATGTTCGGTGCAGAGGAACAACTTCTGAACCGGTGCCAGAAGCAAGATATCTTTGAGAAAGCAGCAGGAATGGTCCAGGGGTTCAAGGCGTATTTTTCCAGGCATGGGCAGCCGGTTTACGAAAATCCCTCCCCAGGAAACAAAGCAGGCGGAATCACTACGCTGGAAGACAAATCCCTGGGCTGCACACAGAAATCCGGACATGCCCCTGTGATCGATGTTCTGGAATATGCAGAGCGAAAAAAAATGAACGGATTAAATCTCGTCACTGCACCCGGAAATGATCTGGTTTCTTCCACTGCACTGGCTGCCGCCGGTGCGCAGCTGATATTATTTACTACTGGCAGAGGGACGCCATTTGCCTCTCCGGTACCTACCGTAAAAATCAGCAGCAATTCCCTGCTGCAGGAAAGAAAGGATCACTGGATTGACTTCAATGCCGGCAGCCTGACGGAAGATGCCGACTTTTCGCAGATGACGGAGCAGCTCATTCAATATGTTCTGTCTGTTGCGAATGGCCTGTATGTAAAGGCAGAACTGGCCGGCTATCATGACATGGCTATTTTCAAGCAAAACATCACTCTTTAATGAGAATTACTCTATAATAGCAAAAAGGGCGGGTTCGGCGCAGTTGCCGTTTCCGTCCTTTTTCCATTCATTGATTTTTTCTTACAGTACCCGCTCGCAGAACGCCCTTACCGCACTCCGATACCCCTCTTCATCCAGATACCAGCTCATGCCGTGACCGGCACCCGGTACCGTCAGCAGCTGCTTCTCACAATTCATGGATTCGAAGTTTTCCATGCTCATTTCGCAAGGAACAAACCGGTCTTCCTGTCCGTGAATCAGCAGCACCGGAATCTGACAGTGCTGCAGCTTCTCTGCCACTTCGCCGTCCTCCGGATCAAACCCACCGAAAAGCTTTGCTCCCAGCTTCACCAGCTGCCAGCCC
This sequence comes from Bacillota bacterium, assembly GCA_029219125.1. Lineage (GTDB taxonomy): Bacteria > Bacillota > Clostridia > Peptostreptococcales > Anaerovoracaceae > RGIG7179. The sequence continues at coordinate 1,519 of JAQXSU010000023.1, read as the reverse complement.
GCTTCCTCCGGCAGACCCATCTTCCCGATTTCCTGCTTCATAATTTTCTTCACCGAAGAATATCCGCAGTCCGCCACGACCCCTTTTACACATGACGGCAAGCTGTGGCCGGCAGCAAGAAGCACTGTCGCAGCTCCCATGGAAATTCCAATCAAAATCATCGGCTTCTCCGGTCCAAACCGGTTCATACAGTACTGAATCCAGTCCAGACAGTCCTGCTGTTCCTTGATCCCCATGGTGATGGCCTTTCCCTGACTTCTTCCATGGGCACGCTGATCCACCATCAGCACATCCATCCCCATTTCACGCATCATCTGAAAGCCGCCGCAGCCATCCCGCTGTGCAGGGCTGCGGTATCCGTGAAAGAACAGGGCCAGCGGACGGTTTCCTGCTTCCGTTTCCGTGCCATTCTCCGTTTCCACGCTGCCGTCCGTTCTTTTCATGCCGTCTTCTTTTCCGATCCAGTCCCCTGTTCCGGCATAAAACCGCCCGAAAAGCCGCAGTCCGTCCGCAGACCGGATCTCTACCTCCTCGCACTCTGCCTTCAGCACCCGTTCCACGTTTTCATAAATTGCATCCTTATAAGTATCATACTGTCTTCCCTTCGGCATGGCATGGGGCTCTGCCGCCCGATCCCCCTTCGGGCGGAACGCCGTATTATAGGCCCATCTGCTGCCTGCCAGCACACCGCCGACAACAGCCTCAGCGAGGCAGGCACCGACTGCAAGGCCTTTTCCTGCTGTCGATGCCGTAGGTTTCTTCTTTGCTTTCTTCATGCTTGCTTTCTTCATGCGCGCTTACCTCTCAGGGATTTTTCTTCTGCCTGCTGCATCTGCCTTCTACATCAGTCCGCAGATCAGTCCTGCCAGCTCCGTCGGATTTTCCACAGAGAGCCCCGCAATCAGCCGTGCCTGTGCATACAGCAGTTTTGCGTAATCTGCCAGCTTCTGCTCGTCGCCGGACTCAGCCACTTCCGTCAGCCGTGCAGCAATCGGATGGTCAGCATTGATTTCCAGAACGACTTCCGCCTTCACCTTTTCTTCGGAAGGCATCGGCATGGAGTTCAGTGTCTTTTCCATTTCAATGGACAGTGCTCCTTCGGAAGTCAGGCAGACCGGATGGTTTTTCAGTCGGCCTGTAAACCGGACGGCGCTGACACCGTCACCGATGGCATCCTTCATCTTCTGCAGCATATCCTTCGACGTTTCATTCTTCTCCTTCAGTGCTTCTTTTTCTTCTTCTGAAGTCAGATCCAGATCATCCGCACAGACATTGACGAAGCGCTTTTCGTCATACTGCGCCATCATCATCAGGGCAAACTCGCCCAGATTTTCTGTCAGGTAGAGGATCTCATATCCCTTATCCTTGACCATATCGGTCTGCGGCAACATGTCGATCTTTTCCACCGTTTCACCGCAGGCATAGAAAATTTTGTCCTGGCCTTCCTTCATGTGGGATACGTATTCCTTCAGCGTCACCATATCCTTCTCCGAAGAAGAATAGAACAGCAGCAGATCCT
>JAQXSU010000022.1 GCA_029219125.1 Bacillota bacterium | reverse complement strand
TGGAATATCTGTAATCTGCGGATTTTTCTGATAGTCCTCGATGATCACATCATCCGGCGTAAAGGCATAGAAATCCGTCACCTCCGGATTCAGCCGGAACTTCGGTGCCGGATACTGCGGCCTCTGGATCAGTTCCTCGATGACCGGCACATGGCGGTCATAAATATGGGCGTCCGCAATGACATGGACCAGTTCCCCTGCCACCAGACCGCTGACCTGGGCCAGCATGTGGACGAGAACTGCATACTGCACCACATTCCAGTTATTGGCCGCCAGAATATCCTGGGATCTCTGGTGGAGAATGGCGTTCAGCGTCTTTCCGCTCACATTGAAGGTCATGGAATAGGCACATGGTTCCAGATGCATCTCGGAAAGGTCTGCGAAGTTATAGATATTGGTCAGGATTCTGCGGGAATACGGCGTGTTTTTCAGCTGCCAGAGAACATTGTCCACCTGGTCCATTTCCCCCTGGGCAAACTGATATTTCTGCGCCATCTGATAACCGTAGGCCTTACCGATAGAACCGGTTTCATCGGCCCACTCATCCCAGATATGTCCTTTCAGATCCCGGATATTATTGGATTTTTTCTGCCAGATCCAGAGCATTTCATCCACAGCGGTTTTGATCGCCGTGGGGCGCAGGGTCAGCGCCGGGAATTCCTCCTGCAGGTTATACCGGTTCACCACCCCGAAAGTTTTGATGGTATGGGCCGGCGTACCATCTTCCCATCTGGCCCGGACTACCTGTCCTTCCGAACTGAAGCCGTGATCCAGAATTTCTCTGCACATGTTGACGAATAGTACGTCTGCCTTGCTCATGGTTTTTCCTCCGTTACCGTAAATGCGAACCGGATCAGTTCCTCCATCCGGTCTTTTTCTCCCCTGAGATGAAGAAAGCCCAGAAGGGCTTCAAATGCAGTGGCCAGCTTATATGCCACCGGATCCGCGTTTTTCGGTTTCGACGCAGATTTATGGTTTCTGGCCCGTTTCACCAGAGCCTGCTCCTCTTCTGTCAGGAAATCTTCCGCCAGGAGACGCTTCACCACTCTGGCCTGTCCGTCGGCACGCACATATTTCACTGCAAGTCTGTGGAGTCTGTCCACATGGACCTTCTCCTGCTCCAGCACGTGCTGGCGCACATATACTTCATAGACGGCATCGCCGAGAAAGGCGAGTGCCGTCGTATTCATGTTTCTGATATTGTCTTCTGTCATAAATTCTGTTTCCGTCCGATTATCCCCGGATGATCTGCACGCCCTGCGGCGTATCCTTCAGGGTAATGCCCTTCTCTTTCAGAATATCGCGGATCTCATCTGCACGGGCGAAGTCCTTTGCCTTTCTGGCAGCCTGCCGCTCATCGATCAGTGCCTGAATCTCCGGTTCCACTTCGGTGACTTCCTCGGAAGTTTCCTGCTGCAGCAGTCCCAGCACAGCGGCCAGTTCCATCAGCAGATCCAGCGCTTTCTGCGCGAATTCCTTCGATGCCCCGTCCTTCACCGCCGTGTTGATGGCTGTGATCAGTTCGAAAACTGCAGAAATGGCGTCCGCTGTATTCAGATCATCATCCATGGCCTCAATGAATTTTTCACGGTACTGTTCCAAATTCTCCAGTACAGCTGTCTCTGCTTCCGTCATGGTCCCGCTGCCTGCCGCAATCAGATGCTTCAGGTTAGACTTGGCGTTCCGCATTCTGGTCAGGCCGTTTTTCGACTGGGTCAGAATTTCTTCACCAAAGTCAATCGGTCCCCGGTAATGTCCGGACAGAATCAGGAAGCGCAGCACTTCTCCGTCATAGACCTTCAGCAGGTCCCTGACGGTCCGGAAGTTGCCCAGAGACTTGGACATCTTTTCACCATCGATATTGATGTAGCCGTTATGCATCCAGTAGTTGGCGAATACACAGCCGTTATGGGCCTCCGACTGAGCGATCTCATTCTCATGATGCGGGAACTGCAGGTCTGCACCGCCGGCATGAATATCAATGGTTTCTCCCAGATATTTTTTCGCCATGGTGGAGCATTCGATGTGCCAGCCCGGACGTCCCATGCCCCATGGGGATTCCCATGCGAT
>JAQXSU010000021.1 GCA_029219125.1 Bacillota bacterium | reverse complement strand
CTCTTCACCCCCTTTTCTCCTGCCGCATATGATGAATCAGGCAAGGAGGTATTACCATGGGATTCTATCAGCATCAGATTGATAAGGCACTGGAGAACGCACCGGTCATCCGGGCGAAGGACCATCCGAAGATTGTCATGTGCAGCGACTGCCACCGGGGCACCGGCACGTGGAACGACAGCTTTCTGCGGAACAAGCCCCTGTATATGGCCGCGCTGCACTATTACCGCCGCAATCACTTCACATATATTGAGCTGGGGGATGGCGATGAACTCTGGGAAAATCGCCGGTATCCGGATATCTGCCAGATCCACAGCGATGTATTCCAGCTGCTGACGGATTTCCAGACGGCAGGCCGTCTCTTTCTTCTCTGGGGCAATCATGACCGGGCAAAATCCGCAAAGCGGTTCTTCACTGCCTCGCAGGACTGTTTTCCTCTCCTTGCGCCAATCTTTTCCCAGGGGCTGATCATCCGGGGGCAGGATGGGTGTCCGGATCTGCATCTGATCCACGGTCACCAGACGGATCTTCTAAACAACCAGCTCTGGAAAGCCGCACGGTGGATGGTACGCTATCTGTGGAAGCCGCTGGAGCTTGCCGGAGTGAATGATCCCACCAGTGCCGCGAAAAACTACTCCAGAAAAAACCTTTCCGAGCAGCGCATGAGCGACTGGGCCGGCAGCCGGAAAAAGATCCTGGTGGCAGGTCACACCCATAGGCCGGTCCTTTCCATGGACCCGGACAGCTTCTATTACAATACCGGTTCCTGTGTACATCCCGGATCCATCACCTGCCTGGAACTGACCTATGGCCAGCTGATCCTGGTGAAATGGACCACCTGCGTGGATGAACGCCGGTATTTCTATGTCTGCAGAGAAGTCCTGTCAGGGCCGAAAAACCTTTGTCAATTCAGGAATAATTCTCAAATTCCTTGACATACTGCATAAAAAAAGGTACTATGTTCAATGTGAGAAAATTTCTCAATTTGAATCAGTACAGAAAGGGAATGCACGAAATGGCTACCTATCAGACCATACAGAAAAAAGAACTGCTGCAGTTTCTGGAGAAGCACAGCGAGCGGGCCTATACCATCGATGAGATGGTCTCTGCCATGGAAACGGATCCTGCCTGCAGCAGCCGTCCGGGAAAAAGCACCATCTACCGGCTGCTCCCTTCTCTGGTGGAAGCCGGCACGGTTCACCGGTTCAGCAGAGGAAGCGGGCGGAAGGCCTCCTATCAGATTGTAGGCGGCCAAAGCTGCCATAGTCACATTCACATGAAGTGTACCGGCTGCGGCAGGCTGCTCCACATGAGCGACGATGCATCCATGGCTCTGGCGGAAGAGATCGCCCGGAAGAACCGGTTCACCGTAGATCTGGCTCGTACCCTGCTTTACGGAACATGTGAAATCTGTCTTGCCTCCGGGAAGGAAGGTGGAGACCATGAATAAAGATATGCGAAGAGGGAAACGAAAAAGCAGAATGAAGCGATACAAATTTCCGGCCGCTTTGATTTCTGCGCTTGTTTCGGTCCTGATTCTTTCCGGCTGCCGGGCCGGGGACATGCCATCAGACGCCGGCGGAAGCGGCACCGAAAAGCCTTCCATCGTCTGCACTGCCTTTCCTCAATATGACTGGACCTTGCAGATTCTGGGCAGCCGTGCGGACCAGTTTTCGGTCACATTGCTGAACCATCAGGGTGCGGACATGCACAGTTTCCAGCCCACGGCAGCCAACATGGTCAGCATGGCAAACTGCGATCTGTTCATCCATATGGGCGGATATTCCGAAAGCTGGGTTCCGGCAGCACTGGAGTCAGCGGAGAATCCGGATGCAGCAGTGCTCACCCTGCTGGATCATGTGGAGAAACTGGAGGAAGAATTTACCCCTGGAATGGCCCATGATGCCCATCACGATCACGACCATGCGCATGGGCACGGCCACGAAGAAAACACCGGCATTGATGATGGAAATACCCATTCCCACGAGGAGGATCATGAGGCGGAAGAGGTGGAATACGACGAACATCTGTGGCTTTCCCTGCGGTGCGCCCAGGATGCCTGCCGCAGCATCGCAGATGCTGCATGCAGTCTGGATCCTGCCCACGCAGAAGAATATGAAGAGAATCTGCAGCGCTACTGCAGCAGCCTGCAGATGCTGGACCGGAAATACGAAACTGTCGTCAGTAATGCGGAGTGTCCGATTCTGCTCTTTGCAGACCGCTTTCCGTTCCGTTATCTGGCCCATGATTATGACTTAGAATGCTTCGCCGCCTTCCCCGGCTGCTCTGCGGAAACCGAGGCAAGCTTTGAGACAATTATCGCCCTTTCGGAAGAACTGTCCGCACACCAGCTGCAGTCCGTCATTCTGCTGGAAGGCAGCAAGACGGATTTTGCACAGACAGTGATCCGCAATTCCGACAGGAAAGACGCCGAAATCCTGACCCTGAATTCCATGCAGGCCGCAGGCCAAAAGGAAGCTGACGCCGGAATCACGTATCTTTCCATCATGGAAGACAATCTGCAGGTGCTGAAAACTGCCCTGCAGGCACAATAGACTGGAGGAAAACATGGCACAACTCACTTGTGAGAATCTGACCCTGGGCTTTGAAGGCCAGCCGGTCACGAAAAATCTGAATTTTACCGTGAATCAGGGGGACTACCTTTGCATCGTGGGCGAAAACGGCTCCGGCAAATCCACCCTGATGAAGACGATCCTGCATCTGCGAAATCCCATTATGAGCGGCTCCATCACCACCGGCGACGGGCTGAAGCCGACGGAAATCGGCTACCTGCCCCAGCAGACGGAGGTGCAGCGTGATTTTCCTGCTTCGGTACGTGAAGTGGTTCTCTCCGGCTGTCTTTCCCGCTGTGGTCTTCGGCCTTTCTATTCCCGGCAGGACCGGCTGCGGGCGGCAAAGATCATGGATCGGCTGGGCATTTCTCATCTGTCGGGAGAATCCTACCGTTATCTTTCCGGCGGACAGCAGCAGCGTGTCCTGCTGGCCAGAGCGCTGTGCGCCACGGAAAAAATGCTTCTGCTGGATGAACCGGTGGCGGGTCTGGATCCGGCCGCAACGGCAGAGATGTATGATATTATCGGAAAGTTAAATAAGGAAGAAGGCATCACCGTCATCATGATTTCTCATGATATCACCCAGGCCCTGGGACAGGCTTCCCATATTCTGCACCTGGCCAAAGAGCCCCTCTTTTTCGGCACCAAGGAGGAGTATCTGCGAAGCTCCATCGGACAGGCCTTTGCTACTATTATGATTGCAGGAACTGAGGGAGGTGACAGCAATGACTGATCTGCTGCATATGCTGGGAGAATATCTGAAATATCCTTTCGTCCAGTACGCATTCATTACCGGCGTACTCATCGCTCTGTGTTCTTCCGTTCTGGGTGTTACGCTGGTTCTCAAGCGGTATTCCTTCATGGGAGACGGTCTGTCCCACGTGGCCTTCGGCGCCATGGCGGTGGCGGCCGTCCTCAGTGTCACCGATGAAATGCTGATTGTCCTTCCGGTGACGGTGGTGACTGCAGTCTTCCTGCTGAAAAACGGACAAAATGCCAGAATGCGCGGCGATGCAGCACTGGCCATGGTTTCCGTCGGTGCCATGGCCCTGGGATATCTGCTGCTGAATCTGTTTTCTCCGTCGTCCAATGTTTCCGGCGACGTATGCAGTTCCCTGTTCGGCTCCACCTCCATCCTGACTCTGTCGGGCAGTGATGTGGCGGTCTGCGCCGTTATGTCGCTTCTGGTGCTGGCCGTGGTGGTGCTGTTTTATCACAAGATTTTCGCCATCACCTTCGACGAGACCTTCGCCAGAGCCACCGGCGTCAACACCGGCGCATACAATCTGATCATCGCGGTGGTAACTGCTGTCATCATTGTACTGGCCATGAACCTGGTGGGAGCCCTGCTGACTTCCGCCCTGATCATCTTCCCTGCCTTATCCGCCATGCGGGTCTTTCGCAGCTTCCGCAGCGTCATGATCTGCTCGGCCACTGTTTCCGTGTGCTGTGCTGCACTGGGTATCCTGATTTCCATCGCAGCCTCCACGCCGGTAGGCGCCACCATAGTACTGGTTGACCTGGTCTTCTTCCTGGGGTTTGCGGCTGTAGGCAGAGTAATGGGACGCTAGAGCGGGTGATTCCTGCCATTTCGGCAAAAACCCTGTAAACCCGGGGGATTTCAGGGGAAAGTCCTTGAAAATCCCCTTTTAAAATGGTATGATAGACTATATTATTTCGAAAAACATTGTGGAGGAAATACAAAAATGAAAAAACAAGGCATCGAAACAATCGCTCTGCACGGCGGCTATCAGGCGAAAAACGGAGAACCGCGCCAGCTTCCGATTTACCAGAGCACCACTTATAAATATGACACCAGCGCCGATATGGGCAAACTCTTCGACCTGGAGTCCGACGGCTACATGTATTCCCGCCTTGCCAATCCGACCTGTGACCTGGTGGCAAAGAAGATTGCAGCCATGGAAGGCGGTACCGCAGCCATGCTGACCAGTTCCGGCCAGGCAGCAAACTTCTTCTCTGTCTTCAATATCGCAGGCTGCGGCGACCACATCGTATCTTCTGCCACCATTTACGGCGGAACATTTAACCTCTTTTCCGTAACGATGGCGCGGATGGGGATTGAGTTCACCTTTGTTGATCCGGACTGCAGCGATGAAGAGCTGGAAGCTGCCTTCCGTCCGAATACTAAGGCAGTATTCGGCGAGACCATTGCAAATCCTGCACTGACTGTGTTTGATATCGAACGTTTTGCCAAAGCAGCCCATGCTCACGGCGTACCTCTGATTGTGGACAACACCTTTGCCACTCCGGTGGGCTGCCGTCCGTTTGAATGGGGCGCAGACATCGTGACCCACTCCACCACCAAATACATGGAAGGCCACGCCTCCACCATCGGCGGCTGCATCGTGGATTCCGGCAGCTTCGACTGGACGAAGTATCCGGAAAAATACCCGGGTCTCTGCACACCGGACGAAAGCTACCATGGCGTTACATATACCGAACGGTTTGGTCTGGGCGGCGCATTTATCACCAAATGTGTGGCACAGCTCATGCGTGACTTCGGCTCTACCCCTTCCCCGCAGTCTGCTTATCTGCTTCATATCGGTCTGGAAAGCCTGCCTGTCCGCTGGGAACGTCACTGCAGCAATGCGCAGAAGATGGCAGAATTCCTTGAAAATCATGAAAAGGTTACCTGGGTAAACTTCCCTGGCCTGCCTTCCAATAAGTATTATGATCTGGCACAGAAATATCTGCCGAAGGGCTCCTGCGGCGTCATCAGCTTCGGCGTGAAGGGCGGCCGTGCTGCAGCAGAAGCCTTCATGGCACATCTGACCCTGGCAAGCATTGAAACCCATGTGGCAGATTCCCACACCTGCTGTCTCCACCCGGCCAGCTCCACCCACCGGCAGATGACCGATGCACAGCTGGAATCCGCCGGAGTACCGGCAGACCTGATCCGCCTCTCTGTGGGTCTGGAGAACATCGACGATCTCATTGCCGACGTAGAAAATGCACTGGCGCAGATCTAAGTAAAAAACGCTTCCACTCGTCAAGGTGGTGGCTCTCACAGCTTATAGCTCCTGTTACCGGCCTGCGCCGAAAGGCGCGGGCTTTTGCTTTCTGCTGCGGTGCACGGCATCTCCACAGCCCGCGTACCTGCGTACCTTATGGCCACTTCGGAAGCAATGGCCCACGAATTCAACAATATAAGCAAAAAAAAACAAATATGCACGTAAAAAACGAGATGAACCACCGAAAATCAATGGTTTTCAGCCTTTTTTCGGTATAATTCTGATGAAACCAGCAGATTTTTACGTGCTTTTTTGAAAAAACACCTTGCTCATTGTTGAATTAGAATGAACTAACCGACAGTGCCAGGCTTCCGCAGTCTCATAAAAAAACAGCTTCGCTCCCTCATTCAGGAACTGCGAAGCTGATTTGTACTGATCTGACTTTGTACGGATCTGTCCGTCGTTATCATAGCATTACAGCAGTTGACTGTAAAGCCTTCCGTCTCCGGTGCTGTACCAGAGCAGCATGCCGTGGCCGCGGGCCGGAATACGGACCTGCAGGTTCCATTCCGGATACTGTTTCACCATCTGCAGCCGGTCTCCGGTCAGAAATGCCACGAAAGAAATGTAATTGTCCTTTACCATAGGATGAGTGCTGGTAAGATACCATTCATCCTCGATTTTTTCCACCTGCAGCGGTGCCGGAAGTTCCGTCCCCGCATCTTTTGACGACTGATCCGACGACTGATTCGCCGCCTGCTTTTTTCCCAGTCTGACCGGTTCCAGTGATTCCAGCTTCCTGCCGCAGCAGCGGATGGATGCTTCTCCGGTGGTTACCGTCACATTGCCGCACACCGGACAGACATAAAACTTACTCTTCTTCATGTTTCCTCCTGTGAAGTCGTTTTCTGCCAGCTCGCCGTCCAGCATCTTTTCCATATCCACACCGAAATAATCGCATAATGATCTGAGAAGCGAAATATCCGGACAGCCGGCGCCCCGCTCCCATTTGGATACGGTTTTATCACTGATGGCCAGCACGTCTGCCAGCTGCTTCTGCGTCATGCCCTTTTCCGTTCGCAGGGTGTAGATCAGACTTCCTGTTTTTTCTTGATTCATATTCACAGCTTTTCTCTCCCTTCCAACGATAAGTATAGCATGACCGCTGCCGGCGTACAATCAACGCTCCGTAGAGTTTCCCACTCCAAAGAGTTTCCGTCTGAAACAGTCTAAAACATGCCCAGACTCTTAAACAGAAAGATCCAGCAGAACATGGTCACGCTGGCCAGTGCGGAGGAAAAGACCACTGCATTGGCCGCCAGCTGTCCGTTGCTGTCCATCTGCTCTGCCATGGTGAAGGAGGAAACGGCCGTCGGCGAAGCGAATACCGCAATCAGCGTTACGAAGGATACGCCCCGCAGGCCGATCAGTGCTCCCACCGTCAGAGCCACCGCCGGCACAATGACCAGCCGGCCCAGAACACAGATGATCAGATTTCGTTTTTCTTCTCCCATGTCCCGCAGATTCAGAGACATGCCCAGGATGACCAGCGCCATGGGAGTAGCCACATCCTTCAGAGAAAAGATCACATCCTCCACCAGATCCGGCAGTACGATATGAAACGGCACCGTCAGAATGCCCAGCACAGCACCTATGATCAGAGGATTTTTTGCGATTCCCTTCAGAATAAGCAGCGGACTGGGTTTCCCGCCGCGAAAGATTTCCAGCACCACCACCGCCAGCACATTAAACAGGGGCACCACGATGGTCACTGCGATGGCTGCCGTAGCCAGCTGTTCTCCGCCGAAAATATTGGAAACAATCGGGATTCCCATGATAACGAAATTGCTTCGATAAATAGCCTGTATCATGGCGCCCCGGTTTCTGTTCTCCGGTTCGATCTTCACGATCACCGCCATGGCAGTGAAGAAGACCGCCAATATCATCAGAACGCAGTATCCGATCAGCTTTTTGTCAAATGCCTCTCCGATCTCAGCACCATAGATGTTGCTGAACATGAGGCACGGAAAGAACACGTTGAATACCAGTTTATTGAGTTTCTTTACTTCCGTCTCATTCAGGAAATTTTTTCTTCGCAGCAAAACACCGATGGCCATGATGATGAACATCGGTGCCACGGCTTCCAGTGATATGATAAAGTTTTCAAGCACTTATTATTTCCTTCCTCTGTACAATTTCATCCACAAAACGAGTAATTTCATCCGCAGAACGTTCCTACCGGATCTGACCGCTGCCGTGAATGATATATTTATACGTGGTCAGTTCCTGCAGTCCCATGGGCCCTCTGGCGTGAAGCTTCTGGGTGGAAATGCCCATCTCGCATCCCAGACCGAATTCTCCGCCGTCAGTAAACCGGGTGGACGCATTGACATAGACCGCCGCACTGTCCACCATGCGGGTAAACAGGTCCGCATGGGCTTTTGTTTCCGTAATGATGGCCTCGCTGTGGCCTGTGGAATGAGCTGCAATATGGGCGATGGCTTCTTCCACCGAATTTACCACCTTCACGCCCATCTTGTAATCCAGATATTCCGTGTCAAAATCCGCACTCCCGGCTTTTTCTCCCGCAATCACTTTCGCTGCCTGCGGATCCAGGTGAAGTTCCACCGGGATGTTTCCCTCTGCAGTTCGTTTCTCTACCAGCCTGTCGGCCAGCTTCGGCAGGAATTCTGCCGCAATCCCGCGATGTACCAGCAGCACCTCTGCCGCATTGCACACCGACGGACGGCTTGTCTTGGCATTCTCAATGATGTCCAGTGCCATCTCCTGATTTGCACTGTCGTCCACATAGATGTGACAGATCCCCGTTCCGGTCTGAATGCATGGCACCTTGGCGTTTTCGGTGCAGGACCGGATCAGCCCTGCGCCGCCCCGCGGGATCAGCAGGTCGATGTAGCCTACACCATGCATCAGTTCCAGCGCACTTTCCCGGGAGGTGTCCTCCACCAGCTGCACTGCTTCCCGAGGCAGCCCGGCGGCGGCCAGGCCCTCCTGGAGGGCCCGGCAGATGGCCGCCGCCGAACGCCAGCTCTGCCGCCCCGCGCGCAGAATGCCGGCGTTCCCGCTCTTCAGAGCGAGGGCTGCCGCATCGCTGGTCACATTGGGCCGGCTTTCGTATATGATGGCGATGACACCAAGGGGCACCGCCGTTTTTTCTATAATCAGGCCGTTAGGTCTTTCGATTCGCTCCAGAACCCGTCCCACCGGATCCGGAAGTTTGGCCACATCACGGATACCGTCTGCCATAGCATCAATTCGTGCACGGGTCAGAGCCAGGCGATCAATCATCACATCAGAAACCGTACCGCGGGCTTCTTCCACATCCAGTGCATTTTCCTTCAGAATTTCCTCCGAAAAAGCCTGCAGGCAGTCCGCCATCATGCGCAGCGCCTGATTTTTCTGCTCCGAAGGCGCTGCAGAAACCGCCGGGACTGCAGATTTTGCCGAGCGCATAATTTCAAGAGTCGTTCTCATGGTCGTCTACTCCTTCCTTCTGGCCGCAAACCGGGTTCCCACCGGCTTTCCGTCCATAATATCGTACAGGATATACGGATCCCGTCCGTTGGTAATAATCATGTCACAGCCGGCGTTTACAGCGATTTCCGCCGCCTCCAGCTTGGTCACCATGCCGCCGGTGCCCAGACTTCCGCTGCTGCCGCCGGCCGTTGCCTTCAGCTCTTCCGTGATCTCTGAAACCAGAGGGATCAGCCTTGCATCCGGATTTTTATTCGGGTCAGCCGTGTACAGTCCGTCGATATCGGAAAGGATAATATACAAATCTGCCTCCACTTCCCGGGCCACCACTGCGCCCAGGGTGTCATTGTCACCGATGACGATCTGCTCTGTGGCCACGGTGTCATTTTCATTGACGACAGGAAGAGCATGAAAATCCAGCAGCGTGTTCATGGTGTTGGTGAAGTTTTCCCGCCGGCGGTCGTCGTTGATGTCGGAAGCCGTCAGCAGAAGCTGGGCTACCGTGTGATTGTACTCGGAAAACAGTTTGTCATAGGTATACATCAGCTCGCACTGGCCTACGGCAGCCGCCGCCTGCTTGCCGGGAAGGGTATCGGGGCGTCTGGTCAGCCCCAGTTTGCCCATGCCCATGCCGATGGCGCCGGATGAAACCAGAATCACCTCATGGCCTGCATTTTTCACATCGCTGAGTACCTTACACAGCTTTTCCATATGTCGGATATTCAGATGCCCTGTTGCCGCATGGGCCAGGGTGGATGTTCCAACTTTAACTACAATTCGCATTGTTGCCCTCCTTAGAATGTCATTGTTTCGTTTGTTCGTACTTTATTCGTATCCGGAATCCTTACCGCAGCTGCGAATCCTCCGGGTGCTTGATGACCTTGCCGTCGATCAGTACACAGTGAATTTTTGTCGGTATGGTCAGCGGACTTCCGTCAGCGATGACGATGTCCGCGTCCTTACCCGCTTCCAGAGAACCTACACGGTCTGCAATGAGACAGTGCCGGGCTGGATTGATAGTGATGGCCTGCAGTGCCATGA
>JAQXSU010000020.1 GCA_029219125.1 Bacillota bacterium | reverse complement strand
ATGAGAATTATTATCTGATAGCTTATGATGCAGTGGCTGGAATCATCAAGCATTATCGCGTAGATAAGATGCAGAATACAGAGATCCTGGAAACAGGTCGTAAAGGGGAAGAGTCCTTCAGGAACTTTGATCTGGAATGTGATTCAGAGAGACGTACTGACATTCTAGATAGAATCGATAAAGAAGCTGTAACGAAACGTCTTATGGATATGCTTGAAATTCGCAACCAGGAAGATCAGTCCATCGGTATCACAAATGCTCATGTAGAAGAAATCAAAGAATATTTGAAAGCTCTTGATTTGATTGTTGATGTACCAAATGAAACCATTATTCCAAGTGCAGAACCATTGGAAAATATCGTCTTTACACAGCCAGGCATATAATCATTGGATCGCCTGGAATATTACGCCTGCGGAATGTATTCCGGGTGGTATTGCCAAGGGAAGCGTTGTTGAAAAAACAATACATATTGAACAGGGAATCGCTTATGGAAAACATGTTATCGAGGACCAAAGCCTCCGTTCAGCTGGAATCATGAGTATGTGTTCACCTTTTATACGCTTGATTGCAAACTAGAAGCAAACGAAACGTCAAAAAAAGAAGAAATTCTCAAATTGGCAGAAGGGCACATTCTTCAAAAAGCGGAACTTAGAGGAAGATATCAGCGCAACATCGATGAGGAAAGGAATACATAACCATGATAAAGGAAACATTTGAATTTGATGGGTATCAGGGGTTCTCACTGCCTGCCACATTATGGCTGCCGGAGCAGGAGCCGATGGGCATTTTGCAGATTGCCCATGGGATGACGGAACATATTGGCCGTTACACGGCCTTGGCCCAGGAATTAACGGAACATCACGTTATTGTGGCGGGGTTTGACCTGCGAGGACATGGAAGAAATCCAGGAGACCCTGACATTGCATCCTTTGGTGAAGACGGCTGGGAGGCTTCCATCCAGGACATGCACATGTTCTTTGGGGTTCTGGCAGAACGTTTCCCTGAAATTCCACATTTTATGCTGGGCTTCTCGCTCGGTTCATTTCTTCTGCGGGAATATCTTGGACGCTATCCGGAAAAAGTGGCGGGTGCAGCCATTCTGGGGACAGGCTTCCAGCCAGGACCGGTGTTGGATATTATGATGACAATTGTAAAAAGCCAGATTAGAAAGGCCGGTTTTGATGGCACCACCGACCTGGTCAAGCAGCTATCCTTCGGCAATTACAATCAGAAATTTAAGCCAAACCGGACGATTGCCGATTGGCTCTGTGCCGATGACGCACAGCTTGATGCTTATCTTTCCGATCCCCTGTGCCGAAAAAACATTTCTGCAGGTCTATTTTGGCAGCTTTTAGGCGCCATGAAGCGTACCGGAAGCAAGGATGCCTATCACGGCTGGAACAAAGATACGCCAATCCTGCTGCTGTCCGGTCAGGAGGATCCTGTGGGCGATTACGGAAAGGGCGTGCTTTCCGTCAAGCAGCGTATGGAGAAAGCTGGCATTCGCAGCGTTTCCATGCAGCTGTTCCCAAATGCCCGTCACGATCTGCTGCATGAAGAATCCACCGCAGCTCCATCTGCCAGAGATTCACTGCTTGACTGGATTTCCTGCCTGCTGTAATGAAGAATCTTACGATATGTTAATATGTGTTGCTTGCGGCAACGGGCAGGTTCTCATACAATCGAGGTAACAACGGAAAGAAAGAAGGTTATCCAGATGAACTTCAGGGGGGAGAATTATATGAAGAAGAAAATGATTTGGGTTGTAATTGCAGTGTTGATCCTTGGAATCGTAATATTCCTTGCAAGCCCGCAGCTGCGTGTCAAAGCTTTTGTAAGTATGTACGGCGATAAGATCGAAGCCGGGCTGCAGAATGGCAGCGGGGTTCCCGGTCATTTAGGTGAATATAGTTTCAACACCTGGGAAGGTGAACATGATATGCTGGAATTTATACTCTTTACAAGAGGAGACACGTATTATGGGTGTTACTATTCTTACGATAATGTTCCGCTCGCTTTTCAGAATACGGAAGCAGAACTGACGCAAAATGGTCATGATTATTGGGAATGGTCAGCCGAAAATGGCAGCCGTGGCTCTACATCTGAGATAACGGACCACTGGTATTACTTCGAAGCGGCATTAGAATAACATATCTATATGGCAAAAAGGACAGTTCGTACGAAGCTGTCCTTTCTGCATTTATCCAAATTTGTTTGTCGTGCGCTGCGGCGCATGTGTCACGCAGTTTCAGCGCTTCAGGTGAGTTTCTGAAAACTCGGTCCTACTTACCGGCTAACTGTCTTTCAGCCATTTCGACCAGTCTCTTGGTCATATAACCGCCGACATAGCCATTCTGTCTTGCAGTCAGGTTACCCTTGTCCTGCTGTTCATAGTTTGCCAGGCCAAGCTCGTTGGCAATTTCTGTCTTCAGACTGTTTAATGCAGGTTTTGCATTCACATTCATCTTATCTTGTAATGACATGTTTGTTCACCTCCTATTACGTTAATAGTGTTGCACGGGCTCATTCTTTTTATGACTTGAAATAAATGGCGGTGTTAGTAGACAGCTCCCATTGATTTTCTGCGGCAGATAGGTTAATATATATAAAAGAAATTTTAAAAATGAGGTGAATGCTTATGAGAATCGTTGCAGGGGATTTCAAAGGCCGCAGACTGGAGACCCCGGTAAATTATGATATACGTCCCACATCGGAAAAAGTGAAGGAAGCACTTTTCAGCATTATTTCCGGAAATCTATATGACGCCGTCTGCTGTGATCTGTTCGCAGGTACAGGCAATCTGGGTCTGGAGGCCCTGTCCCGGGGCGCTTCGAAATGTTATTTCGGTGATAATTCCAGAGCCAGCATCGAGCTGGTGCGCCGAAATGTGGAGCACTGCAGGGCGGAGGAATGGAGTCAGGTGATTTTCGGCGACTACGAAAAGGTTCTGACCAAAATCCACGAACCCGTGGATATCTTTTTCCTTGACCCTCCCTATAAGAAGGGGCTTTATGAAGACTGTTTCCGGTTGATTTCCGAGCTGGAACTTCTGGCGGAAGAAGGAATCATCGTGGCAGAGCATGCCAGCGAAGACGAATTTCCGGAGGAAATCGAAGGTTTCATCAAATTAAAGGAACGCCGGTACGGCTCCATGACCATCACCATTTACGGCTGATATATTGATTCTTCCCGAAAACTGTGATAAAATGTAACCGCAGGATTCCGAATCTCTTTGGAAACTGTTGATTTTGACGGAAAGTACAGGTAGAATCAATGAACACAAAAGCCCTGTATGCCGGTTCCTTCGACCCACTTACGCTGGGTCATCTGGATATCATAGAACGGGCAGCCAATATTTTTGATGAAGTCGTGGTCGGTGTGGTAGTGAATCTGGAGAAGAAGACCATGTTTACCTTCGAGGAACGCATGGAAATGATCGAGGAAGCGACCGCGCATCTGCCAAATGTGCGGGTATCACAGTGCCGCGGACTTCTGGCGGATTATGTGAATAACAACGGTTTTAACGTGGTGGTGCGGGGACTGCGGTGCATGAGCGATTTTGACAGCGAACAGCAGATGGCGCATCTCCATGAACATTTATATCATGATAAAATAGAAACGGTATTTCTCATGGCAGACGCGAAGTACTCTTTCGTCAGCTCTACCATGGCCAAGCAGGTGATCTCTCTGGGTGGAAACGGAGAGATGCTGGTACCTGCCAATGTATTGAAACGAATGAAAGGGAAAGCGTACTGATTATGGAAGACACGATGAAGGTTTTAGAACTGCTGGAAGAGATTGAGGATTTAGTGGACGAAGCACCTGGGCTGCCCCTTACGGGAAAGATCATGCTGGACGCCGAAGAAGTGTTTCAGCTTGTGAGAGAAATCCGGCTGGCACTTCCGGATGATGTACAGCAGGCCAAGTGGATCCGGGACGAACGGGACCGGATTCTTGCAGAAGCCAAGGCAGAGTATGAACGTATCATTCGGGAAGCCAGGAAGCAGGCCGATTATCTTGTGGAAACCGATGAAATCACCCTGCGTGCAACCAAGCTGGCAGAACAGATCCGGCAGGATGCGGAAACCCATGCCAAGGTCATGAAGATGCGCACCTACGATTATGTGGATAAGATGCTTTTCGATATGCAGGGAAAGATGGACGAGCTGAACATGAAGTATTTCGGTGAAATGTATTCCAATCTGGAAAAGACCTTCGCCAATATCAATGAAATTCTTGTCAGCAACCGGGAGGAAATGAAGATTCTGGCCTATAAGACGCAGAACGAAGGCCCTGACCAGGAAATCGAAGAATAGAAGAATAAAATGAAAGAATAAGCCCATGAAAGAGTCATATACTTTATCATGGGCTTTCATTTATTGAACAGAAACAAATTGATACTTGCACTGGTGACGGTATTTACTGCGGCGATGGTTCTGTTTCCACAGGTTACGGAGGCAGGGTCCAAGTCGGCCATTATCATCTGGGCCAATTCCATTGTACCGGTTCTTCTGCCTTTTTTCATTTTTTCGGACTTCATCAAACGGACCGGGAACCTGGAGAAGCTTCCGCCCCGAATTTATCCTTTCGCTGTGGCCTGCCTGTCCGGTTATCCCATGGGGGCCAGAGTATCGGCGGATATGGTGAAAACCGGGGCACTCGGCCTGGAAGACGGAAAGTGGGTGCTCAGCTACGCCATGGTGACGGGACCGGCATTTCTCA
The DNA here is from genome assembly GCA_029219125.1 of Bacillota bacterium. Lineage (GTDB taxonomy): Bacteria > Bacillota > Clostridia > Peptostreptococcales > Anaerovoracaceae > RGIG7179. Next base: position 4,108 of record JAQXSU010000020.1, on the reverse strand, counting down.
TGGGAACCATCGGCGGCTTTCTGGGGAGCACCCGGGCAGCGGCGGTGGTGACAGCAGCACATTACGGTGCCGCATTACTGAACGGTTTTTTCTGGAAAACCAGTCACGGAACCAATGAGAGAGGGAAAGAGAAGAATCATAGGATGGCCGGACGAAATCGGGACAGTGAAGACGGCTCCGCAGGACTTCTGGAATCCTTCACTCAATCCATTCTTTCCGGATTTCGGGCCATGGCACTGATCCTTGCATATCTGATCCTCTTCATGATAGGCATGCAGCTGCTGGATGCTGCGGGCTTGTTTCGTCTGGTGGGAAATGAGACAGTCTGTTCTGTTCTGAAAGGTCTGCTGGAAATGACGGCAGGATCCAGCATGGTCGGTGCCTGCAATATTTCGCTGCAGCTGAAAACGATAGTGACTGCGGTTCTGGTCTCCTTCGGCGGTCTGTCGGTCATCGGTCAGTCGGTGTCCATGGCAGAAGGATCCGGCATCGGAATGAAGGATATTCTGCTGCGCAAGGCCACCCATGGGCTTCTGGCCGGAATTCTTGCTGTATTCCTGGCAGGAATTATGATATAATACATATGAAAAAGTTTGGAAGAAATGAGGAAATCCAATGCACGAGATTTCATCTGCCGGGATTGTGGCGGAGTACAATCCGTTTCATAACGGCCATCTGTGGCATATACAGGAAACCAGAAGGATCACCGGTTCGGAGGTGATTCTGGTTGTCATGAGCGGAAATTTTACCCAGCGGGGCGAGATGGCCATGGAGGATAAGTGGAGCCGGGCAGCACGTGCGGTGAGAAACGGCGCAGATCTGGTGGTGGAGCTTCCGACGGTGTCTGCGGTCAGCAGCGCCGGCAATTTTGCACGGGCCGGGGTGAATATTCTCCAAAATCTGGGTGCAGACTATATTTCCTTCGGCAGCGAGTCGGGAGATATTTCGGCGCTTCTTACGATAAAGGACAAGCTGCAGGCTTCGAAAGAGGAAATGAAGCAGAGAATGCTGCCCCTGGTGAAGGAGGGCTTTTCCTGGCCAAGGGCACGGCAGCAGGTCCTGAAGGGTATTCTGAACGAAGAGGAACAGGACATGCTCCAGGGCCCCAATCACATCCTTGCCCTGGAGTATCTGAAATATATGGACAAGGCGAAACCGGTTACCGTAAAGCGGCAGGGGGCGGGTTACCATGATCCGCTGCCGTCAGGAGGATTTGCCTCGGCCACTGCCATCCGACAGATGGCAGCCAGCGGACTTGATGTAACAGGCTGGGTTCCGGATGACTTGCAGGTCAGCGGGGAAACACTGAAAAACAGAAAAGAAGTGTACTTCCGCATGGTTGCCCAGAAGATTCTTTCCACGCCGGCAGAGGTGCTGGATCTGGCGGAGGCCGGAGGGGAAGGCCTCGGCAACAAAGCACGAAATGAAATCCGAAGATGCAGGTCTATGGAGGATCTCTATGAAAACCTGAAATCCAAACGTTATACCAGGACGAGAATTCAAAGGTTTGCCGCCCAGATTTTGCTGGGAATCACAAAAGAAGACGTAAATGCAGGCAGGGATTACGTTCGTGTGCTGGCCCTGAACGAGAGGGGAAGCCGGTATCTGAAGGCTGTGAAAAAGGCAGGAATCTGCCAGATTCCTGTGATCACCAATGTGAACCGGGATCTGGAACATGCACCGGAAATCGAAGATCTGATCCGGATGGACATGCTGGCTGCAGACCTTTATAATCTGGCGTCCGGAAGAAACCTGTATGACCACTGCGACATGGTGGAAAGGGTACGGTTTTTTAAGGAAAATACTTGAAATGTGGAATACAGAAGTGTATAATATTTAAGGCTAAGTTATCGTCATTTAATTTTAACGGAGGATATGAAATACATGAAAGTTTTAGTAATCAATTGCGGCAGTTCTTCATTAAAATATCAGGTTCTGGATATGACCAATGAAGTATTACTGGCAAAGGGCCTGGTTGAAAGAATCGGCATGGAAGGCTCTGTTATCACACATGAAAAGATCGGCATGGACAAGTTCAAGCTGGTGACTCCGATGGAAGACCATAAGGATGCCATCGCACAGGTTCTGATGGCAGTTCAGGATAAGGATCACGGCGTGGTTGCTTCCATGGATGAAATCGGTGCAGTTGGTCACAGAGTTGTGCATGCAGGTGAAAAGTATGCAGATTCCGTTCTGATCACCGAAGAAGTCATCAAGGCGCTGGAAGAGTGCGTGGAACTGGCTCCGCTGCATAACCCACCGAACCTGCTGGGTATCGCAGCCTGCAAGGAACTGATGCCGAATACGCCGATGGTTGGTGTGTTTGATACTGCATTCCATCAGACCATGCCTGCAGAATCCTATATCTATGCGCTGCCATACGAATATTATACCAAGTATGGTGTAAGAAGATACGGCTTCCACGGAACATCCCACAAGTATGTTTCCCAGAGAGCCGCTGACATTCTGAACGTAAACATCAATGATCTGAAGATCATTACCTGCCACCTGGGCAACGGTGCTTCCGTTTCCGCAATCAAGGGCGGCAAGTGCATCGATACTTCCATGGGCTTCACACCGCTGGAAGGTCTGGTCATGGGTACCCGTTCCGGAGACATCGACCCGGCCATCGTAAACTTCATCGCCAAGAAGGAAGGTCTGTCTCAGGCTGAAATGGACAATGTGATGAACAAAAAGTCCGGTGTTCTGGGTATTTCCGGCGTTTCCTCCGACTTCAGAGACATCGAAGCTGCAGTGGAAGACGGCAATGAAAGAGCAGATCTGGCACTGAGAGTATTCGCACACAAGGTAAGATTCTACATTGGTGCATATATCGCTGAAATGAACGGCGTGGATGCTATCGTATTCACTGCAGGCGTAGGCGAAAACGATGCGACCATGAGAGAGATCATCTGCCACGAACTGGGCAACCTGGGCATTAAGCTGGATCCGGTGAAGAACAAGGTAAGAGGTAAAGAAACCATCATCTCCACCGATGATGCAAGAGTGAAGCTGCTCCTGATCCCGACCAACGAAGAGCTGATGATCGCAAGAGATACTCTGAACATTGTAAGCAAATTAAAATAACTGTTGACAAATCCGGTCACCAAGTGTATAATGAAGTGGTTGACGGTGTTGACATATTTTGTATGCAATGAAATACAGAAAATGACGCACAAGGAGGTGTTAAAATATGGCAGTACCTAAGAGAAAAACTTCTAAGGCTAGAAGAGACAAGAGAAGATCCGCTAACATGAAGATGACCGCACCGGGCTTATCCATTTGCCCACAGTGTCACGAACCGAAACTTCCGCACAGAGTTTGCCCGAACTGCAACTACTATGACGGTAAGGAAGTAGTGGCTGAAGCTTAATTTTCAGAAATAAATTAGTTGATCAACTTTTGAACGGCAGAATGTACAGTCTGCCGTTCTTTGTCGTTTTTGAATCTTAACCTGTCAGGCGTTTTTCGCCGTTATTCCACCAGACTGAATTTTTTCAGTGTATCATAGAGAAGGTACTGGGTCTTATTGGTCGGCGGGCAGAGCGGCAGCCGGTATTCCATTTCACACAGTCCCATCATGCTGAGAGCGGCTTTCAGAGGCACCGGATTGACTTCGGTGAAAATCGCATCGATCAGCGGTTTCATCGCAATCTGTTCGGCGGCAGCGCCGGCAGTATCGCCGGACAGCCAGCTGCGGATCATAGAAGAGAACCGCCCCGGAATCAGGTTGGATACCGTGGATATGCATCCGGATCCGCCCAGGGACAGGAACGGTACGGCTAAGTCGTCGTTTCCGGCATAGATCTGAAAATCATCACTGATGTACTGCGCCATGGCGCAGACCTGACTCATGTTTCCGCTGGCTTCCTTGATTCCCGAGATTCCGGGATGCCGGCTCAGGACTTCCACCACGGATGGAGGAATATTGACGCCGGTTCTGGAAGGGACAGAATAAAGAATCATTGGAATGCTTACACTGTCTGCAATTTTCTCGTAATGGGCGATCATGCCGATTTCCGTACATTTATTGTAATATGGAGTGACCACCAGAATACCGTCGGCTCCGGCAGCTTCGATCTCTCGGGACAGATCCAGTGTGAAGCGG
>JAQXSU010000019.1 GCA_029219125.1 Bacillota bacterium | reverse complement strand
GCGTGCACTGGACGGCGATAAGGGACTGAACACCGGCGGCATGGGAACGGTAGCGCCGAATCCGTACTATACGAAGGAAGTGGCGGACCGCTGCATGAAGGAAATCTTCCTGCCGACCATCGCAGCCATGAAACAGGAAGGAAGAGAATTCCGCGGCTGCCTGTATTTCGGCCTGATGATCACCGAAAACGGCCCGAAGGTCATCGAATACAACTGCCGCTTTGGCGATCCGGAAACCCAGGTGGTGCTGCCGCTTCTGGACAGCGATCTGCTGGACATCATGATGGCAACCGCAGACGGAAAGCTTACGGAAGACATGGTACAGTTTGCCGATGACAGCGCCTGCTGTGTGGTTATGGCATCGGAAGGCTATCCGAAGAGCTACGAAAAAGGCTTCCCGATCACCGTGGATGAAGATTTCGAAGGCATTCTGTACATCGCCGGCGCCAAGAAGAAGGAAGACGGCACTGTGGTTACAAACGGAGGCCGCGTGCTGGGCGTGGTCAGCCGGAAGGCCGGCCTGCAGGAGGCGGTGGAAGAAGCCTACCGCCAGGTGGAAAAGGTTCATTTCGACAATGCATATTACAGAAAAGACATTGGTGCAAAAGCCCTTGCCGCAAAGGAGGCCAAATAAAAAATGGTATATAGAATATTCGTAGAAAAGAAACCGGGTCTGGATCATGAAGCGAAGACGCTGCTGGGCGATATCCGCGGACTGCTGCAGATCGAGTCCGTGACAGATGTACGCCTTCTGAATCGCTACGACGTGGAAAACATCGAAAAAGACCTGTTTGATTACGCAGAGCACACCGTATTCGCCGAACCGCAGCTGGATGTGGTGACGGAGGATTTTGCGGAGAAGAAAGACGGAGAAGAACCGGCGGCAGTCTTTGCCACCGAATACCTGCCGGGTCAGTTCGACCAGCGTGCCGACTCTGCCGCACAGTGCATTCAGATCATCTCTCAGAAAGAACGTCCGACCGTGCGAACCGCCAAGGTTTACGCCATCTACGGGCAGGTCAGCGATGCACAGCTTGCGGAGATCAAGAAATACGTCATCAACCCGGTGGAATCCAGAGAAGCATCCCTGGAGAAGCCGGAATCTCTGGCCATGGAATATGAGATCCCGACGGAAGTTGCCGTGATGGACGGCTTTCTGGATCTGGATCGTCAGGGTCTGGCGGATTTCGTGGCGCAGTACGGACTGGCCATGGATGTGGATGATGCCGCGTTTTGTCAGGAATACTTCCGCAGCGAACAGCGGAATCCGACCATTACGGAAATCCGCATGATCGATACCTACTGGTCCGATCACTGCCGTCATACCACCTTCTCCACCACCATCGATAAGGTAACCTTCGAGGATCCGACCCTGGAAAAGGCATGGCAGCGGTATCTGGATGCCAGAACGGAAATCGGCAGAACGAAACCGATCAACATGATGGATATCGGCACCATCGCAGCGAAAGTCCTGAAAAAGGAAGGAAAGCTGCCGAAGATCGACGAATCCGAAGAAATCAACGCCTGCACCGTGAAGATCAAGGTGGACGTGGAAGGCGAGGAGCAGGACTGGCTGCTGCTGTTTAAGAATGAAACCCATAACCATCCGACAGAAATCGAGCCGTTCGGCGGCGCAGCCACCTGCGTGGGCGGCGCCATCCGTGACCCGCTGTCCGGACGGTCTTATGTTTATGCCGCCATGCGTGTGACCGGCGCAGCAGATCCGCTGAAGCCGGTGAGCGAAACCATGGAAGGCAAGCTGCCGCAGAGAACCATCGTGACCACGGCGGCTGCAGGATATTCCTCCTACGGCAACCAGATCGGTCTGACCACCGGTATCGTGGACGAGCTGTACCACGACGGCTATGCGGCAAAGAGAATGGAAATCGGTGCGGTGGTTGGTGCTGCTCCGGCCGAAAACGTGCGTCGGGAGCGGCCGGTACCGGGCGATGTGATCATCCTTCTGGGCGGCAAGACCGGACGGGACGGCTGCGGCGGTGCAACCGGATCCTCCAAGTCCCACACCCTGGAATCCCTGGAATCCTGTGGTGCAGAGGTACAGAAGGGTAACGCGCCGGAAGAAAGAAAGCTGCAGAGACTGTTCCGCAGCAAGGAAGCTTCCCTGCTGATCAAGCGCTGCAACGACTTCGGTGCAGGCGGTGTTTCCGTAGCCATCGGCGAACTGGCCGACGGCCTTCTCATCGATCTGAATAAGGTACCGAAGAAATACGAAGGTCTGGACGGCACCGAGCTGGCCATTTCCGAATCTCAGGAAAGAATGGCAGTGGTGGTTGCCGCTGAAGACGAAGAAAAGTTCATGGCACTGGCTGCCGCAGAAAACCTGGAGGCAACCCGGGTTGCAGTGGTAACGGAAGAGCCGCGTCTGGTACAGATGTGGAACGGCAAGGCCATTGTAGATATCTCCAGAGAATTCCTGGATTCCAACGGTGCAGAAAAGCATATCGAAGTGGAATGCGCCGCACCGAAGGACTGGAAGAAGCCGGTCAGCGGCGGATTCAAGGCTCAGTACGAGGCCTTGGCATCCGACCTGAACGTCTGCTCCAGAAGAGGACTGTCAGAGCGTTTTGACTCCACCATCGGTCACGGCACGGTGCTGATGCCGTTCGGCGGCAGGAAGCAGAAGACGCCGATTCAGGCCATGGTGCACAAGATTCCGGTGGAAGGCAAGTACACCACCACATGCTCCCTCATGTCCTGGGGCTATAACCCGTACATCGCGGAAAAATCCCCGTACCACAGTGCATATCTGGCCGTGGTGGAATCCGTATCCAAGCTGGTGGCCACCGGCGCCAGGTTTGAGGATGTCTATCTGACCTTCCAGGAATATTTCGAAAAGCTTGGAAAAGACAGCGATCGCTGGGGCAAGCCGGTATCGGCGCTGCTGGGCGCCTTGAAGGCACAGCTGGGTCTGGGCATCGCAGCCATCGGCGGCAAGGACTCCATGTCCGGTACCTTCGAGCAGCTGACGGTTCCACCGACCCTGGTATCCTTCGCAGTAACCGATGAACACGTGGATCATATCATTTCGCCAGAATTCAAGGAAGCCGGCCACAAGGTATATCTGCTGAAGCCGGAGCTGGATGAAGAGGGCCTGCCGACGGCAGAATCCCTGATGAAGCTGTACGACGAAGTCTTTGCACTGACCTCTGCCGGCAAGGTGGTTTCCGCCTGGACGCCGGGATTCGGCGGCGTGGCAGAAGGCGCACTGAAGATGGCCCTCGGAAACGAGCTGGGCTTCCGATATGAAGAAAGCATTTCCGACGAAGAAATCTTCGGCTACAACTACGGCGCATTCCTTCTGGAAGCAGCAGAGGGTGCAGAGATGCCGGCTGAGGCGATTTACCTGGGCAGCGTGACGGCAGACTATGCCATCGCCCGGGGCGAAGAGAGCCTGTGTATGAACGCACTGGAAAAAGCATACGAAGAAAAACTGGAACCGGTATTCACCTGCAACCTGGAAATGCCGGGCAAAGAAATCGAAACCTTCACATATACTTGCAAGGAAGGCGAACGAAAGGTAATTGCACCGGCCCTGAAGACGGCACGTCCGAAGGTTCTGATTCCTGCGTTCCCTGGCACCAACTGCGAATATGATACTGCTATGGTCATGGAAAAGGCCGGTGCGGAAGCAGAGATTTTCGTGGTGCGCAACCTGACCAGTGAAGCGGTAGCCCGGTCCGTGGAAGAGTTCGCGGCCAAACTGAAGACCGCACAGATGGTATTTATCCCTGGCGGCTTTTCCGGCGGTGACGAACCGGACGGTTCCGGCAAGTTCATTACCGCCTTCTTCCGCAACGAGATGATCAAGGAAGGCATCACCGATCTGCTGGAAAACAGAGACGGCCTCATGGCTGGTATCTGCAACGGCTTCCAGGCGCTGATCAAGCTGGGTCTGGTGCCTTACGGCAAGATCATCGACACCGATGAAAACTGCCCGACCCTGACCTACAACACCATCGGGCGCCATCAGTCCAAGCTGGTTCGCACCAGAATCGCCTCCAACAAGTCTCCATGGCTGGCAGCAACCCAGCCGGGTGAGATCTATACCGTAGCCATCTCCCACGGCGAGGGCCGGTTCCTGGCCAGCGACGACGTGGTACAGCAGCTGGCGGCAAACGGACAGATTGCAACCCAGTATGTGGACTTCGAAGGCAAGCCGACGGATCAGATTCAGTTCAACCCGAACAACTCTGTCTGCGCCATCGAGGGCATTACCTCACCGGACGGCCGGATATTCGGCAAGATGGGTCACTCCGAGCGTATCGGATACGGCCTGTATAAGAATGTGATCGGTGAATTCGACATGAAGATGTTCGAATCCGCAGTGAAATACTTCAAGTAAGAACGCGGGAGACTTTTTATGATAAAGATTGATTACGAAAAATGCGTCGGGTGCCTTCAGTGCACCCGCGTATGTATCTGGACGATTGTCGAGGCCAGGGATGGCCGGCCGGTGGTGCTGGAGGATAAGGCCGTCGGCTGCGCCAAATGTATGCACTGCGGGATCGTCTGCCCGGAAGGAGCCATTACCTTTGGCGACAGCCCAATGATGATCTCTGAAGAAAAGCCGGTGGTGTCTGACACCTTCGGCGAAGATCTGGAGAGCTTTCTTCTGACGCGCCGGTCTTACCGGGATTTCCGGGAGGATCCGGTGGATTCGGCTGTAATCCGCCATGCGCTGGAAACGGCAGCCTGGGCACCCAGCGCCAAGAATCAGCACCCTGCCAGATATATGGTGATTCAGGGGCGGGAAAAGCTGGATGCCATCATGGCCGACATTCTGGCCTGGCTGAAGGAAACCGGCCAGAGCCCGGAGGTGGTCTCCGAATATGCCCGGGGAAATAATATGGTGCTGGGAAAGGCCAATACGGTCATTCTGGCATACGCCAGAGACCGGGCCATCAACCCGGCGGTGGATACTGCCCTGGCACTGGACTATGCGGACCTGATGCTCCAGTCAAAGGGACTGGGCACCTGCTGGGCCGGCTATCTGACCCGTTTTGCAAATACGATTCCTGCGCTGCAGGAATACTTCGGCATTCCGGAGAAGCACAGCTTTTACGGCGGACTCCTGGTGGGCTGGCCGAAGGAAGACTATCTGTATATTCCGGAACGAGTGAAGAGGGCGGATATTACGATGAAATAGACTTCGCAAAATATGTGCGCCGGACTGTTTCGGTGGAAATGGGGGGAACGGATTTTGAGAGAAAATAAAGAAAGTATAGAAAATAAAGGAAGTGGGCTGTCTTTTCGGGAGATTTTGCTGCTGATCCTCATTGGTGCGGCAGCTTTCGTGGGGCTGTCTCACCTGGATATCGTGGGGACAAAGGTCTGGGCTGTGGTCAGCCTGTTCATGCCGCTGATTGTGGGCGGCGTCATCGCATTTATTCTGAACGTGCCGATGCACTTCTTCGAGAAACAGTGTGACCGTCTCAGCAGCCGCAAGGGGCTTCAGTTCCTGACGCGGTGCAAAGGGCCGGTCTGCCTGGTGGTAACGCTGGTGCTGTTCGTCATGGTGATCAGCTTCATTTCCGGCGTAATCTTCCCGAATCTGGCAGATTCCATACGGACGCTGGTGATGGGAGTCATGGAGGAATATCCGAAGTGGCTGGCTTATCTGAAGGCGCATCACATCGATACCTCGATGATTGAAAACGCCTTGAACCGAATCGATATCAAGTCTATACTGGGTGAGCTGCAGAGCAACATGGGTACCATCCTGTCCACTGCGGGAACTGCAGCCGGCAGTGTGGTCAGCGTGCTGTCCAACATCGGTTTCGGCCTGGTATTCGCTATCTATATTCTGCTGAATAAGAAGAAGCTGGGGCAGCAGGCAAAAAAGCTGGCCTATGCCTATCTGAAAAAATCCTGGGCGGATGAGATCTGTGATATCGCAAGCCTGTCCTATAAAACCTTCAGCAGCTTCCTGTCCGGACAGTGTCTGGAAGCGGTGATCTTAGGAGCCATGTTCTGCGTGGTGCTTCTGGTGGGCGGATTCCCGTGTGCCATTACCATCGGCGTCATCATCGGCGCCATGGCGCTGATCCCGTTCGTGGGAGCATTCATCGGGCTGGTGTTCGGCATTCTGCTGATTCTGGTGGAAGCCCCGGCCAAGGTGCTGTGGTTTGTTATCATCTTTTTCGTGGTGCAGCAGATTGAAGGAAACCTGATTTATCCGAAGGTGGTAGGCGGATCGGTGGGCCTGCCGCCGATCTGGACGCTGCTGGCCGTAGTGGTCGGCGGCAGCGTGTCCGGTATCTTCGGCATCATCGTGTTCATTCCGCTGTTTTCTGTTCTGTATGCCCTGCTTCGCCGCAGCGTTTACAGCCGGCTTGCGCGGAAGAAGATTGAGATATAAGATGCAGCCTGCATTTGCGTCTGTCCGGCACGGGAAAGCAACCCATTATGCGATTCTGGGATTATCGGGGTGACCCATAAAATGGTATATTCACAATAAAAGGAATAAAATCAACCTGCACGCATGGAATAAGCAGATAAGGTTGCTTTTTTGATGAAACATCACGGAATATCGGTGTCGGCTTGCTGAAAAAAGCAACCTGAAATTTAAAAAGCACCGAACAGGTTGATGCCCTGCTGCGCGGCACCTGCATGTTACCTGCGCGGCAGCAGCCTGACCGGCAGACACGAAAAAATATCAAAATATTTATAAAAAAATGAAAAAAGTGCTTGATTTTTGAAGATAAGGGTAGTATAATAAATCTTGCGTTCGGCAAAGAAAACAAATAAAGTGAATATGCGGTCTTGGCGGAATTGGCAGACGCGCACGGTTCAGGTCCGTGTGGGAGACCATGGGGGTTCGAATCCCTTAGACCGCACCAGAGAAAATTGAAGTCTTCGGACTTCAATTTTTTTTTGGTACCAGAAAACCCCCGGTTATACCGGGGGTTCAGAAAAAGCTTTAGCGTTCCATAGAAAAATAAACTCCTTAGAGTATAATTAACTTGTGGTCTGGCAACTACAGTTAATTAACCGAAAGGAGTTCATATCAT
>JAQXSU010000018.1 GCA_029219125.1 Bacillota bacterium | reverse complement strand
CCGGTGCTGACTGCGGCGGGAGGAACCGGAAGCGGAGAGGAAGAAAGCGGATGGACGCTGCGGTTTGCGTAATGTCTAAAAAACGGCGGATTGACAGGATAATATATAACATAATGTAAAAAAGTCCGGAGCATGCAGAATCCATGACGGAATGCACGCCCCGGGCTTTTGTATTTTCGATATTTACAGATTCTTCGCTTCTTCGTAGCGCTTTACCTTGCCGGTGGTGGTTTTGATCATCGGCTGATCGGTGATCACCAGACGGAAGATTTGCTTATAGGTTGGCAGCTGCTCGTTGATGGCATCGATATCCCGACGGATCTGTGCCTCAATCTCTTCCACGGAGGAAAGACCCAGGGTTTCCTTCATGTAGTCCGGTTTGTAGACGATCTTGGCGCAGATGGCCAGATCCTTCTCATCCCCGTCATCATGCCGCGGCTGGCCGAAGACCATGTTTTCCTCCACATACGGCAGGTTGCTGATGAGCAGTTCGATTTCCTCCGGATAGACATTCTTGCCGTTTTTCAGAACGATAACATTCTTCTTGCGGCCGCAGATGAACACATAGCCGTCCTTGTCCACATAGGCCAGGTCGCCGGTGTGAAGCCAGCCGCCAGCCAGCGTTTTTTCCGTTTCTTCCGGATTCTCATAATATCCGGCCATGATATTGGGACCGCGTGCAATCAGTTCGCCAACACCGTCTGCATCCGGCTCATCGATGGCCAGCTCCACACCCGGAATCGCCTTTCCGATGGAGCCGGGACACCGCTCCCAGTGGTTTTCCGCTGCCAGAATCGGAGATGCCTCCGTCATGCCGTAGCCCTGCACCGCTGTGATGCCGAACCGGTTGAACCCTTCGATAGCCTCCGGATCGATGGCAGAAGCGCCGCTGATGACGAAGCGGATGTTGCCGCCCAGCTGATCCAGAATCTGCTTGAACAGCTTCCGGCGCACATCAATGCCCAGCTTCAGCAACAGGCCGGACACCTTCAGACCGAAGTTTACCTTTTTCTCCAGCCCTTCCTTTTTCACCGTCAGCATGATCTTTTTATAGATGGACTCGATGAGAAGCGGCACGCAGAAGAAGACGGAAACCTTGTATTCCACGATGTTTTTCTGCAGGTATTTCAGGCCGTCGCAGTAGGTGGTCACCACGCCGGCGGCCAGCATGACGATCTGACCGGTGGAGCCAAAGGTGTGGTGGTACGGCAGGAAAGCCATGCTCACATCGCCGCGGCAGATGTCCTCGCAGAGCAGCGCAGCATAGACGTTCTCCACGATGTTGTAATGGGACAGCATAACCGCCTTGGCCATGGAGGTTGTGCCGGATGTAAAGAGGATGATAGATGTGGCTTTGGCGTCAACGGGAAGATTCTGATACTTCTCAAAATCCGCTGGTCCGGCGCTTTCTCCTTCTTTTCGCAGCTGCGGGATGCTCAGGTATCCCTCCATTTCATCCATGCAGATATACTGGCTGACCTTGGTGGTGCCGGCGGCCTTCAGGGTTTCCACCTGTTCTTTATGGGCTGGATCGAAAATCAGTACGTCCGCATAGCTTCTTGCCAGAGAGGATTCCAGTTCCTCGTAAGGCAGGCCCTTATCCAGGGGAACGCAGATGCCCAGACCGCCCAGAACGGCGAAATAGCTTTCCACCCACTCCTCCCGGTTTTTCCCGATGATGGCGATGCGCTTTCCTTCCATTCCGCGGAGCAGCAGGGCAGTACCCAACTGATTCACTCTCTCATAAAATGCAGCGAAGGAAATGTGTTCATAGGAAACTTCTTTTCCTTTTTTTGTTTTCACGATGAAGGCATCATCACCGGCGTATTCTCTGGCACTGTAACGAAGCAGTTCCCGCAGATTTTCATGCCGCACCGGCGAGAAGACCTTTTTCAATTCTCCGATTCTGATCAAAATTCTATTCTCCTTGTATTCATGTCGTTTTTACATAATTAGTTATAAACTACTCGTCATGTAGTTACGATAACTATATTACACTATTTCTGACAGAAAGTCAATAAAAGAAGAAAGACGTATGAAACTTCAATGCATCATACGTCTTTATTATTACATGGATTTTCACGTTGCTAAGCTTCGTTTATTTCATGGAGCTTTTCAAAATATTTATCCAGATAGATCTTATGGACTGCCGTGATAATGGTGTTTTTCAGCATAATCTTCTCATCGGCTGCCTCCGGTTCTGAAGATGACAGGGAGTCCTGCAGTCCGCCTTCGTATCGGAGAATGGACTCGAATTCCGAGCAGAAAAAAGCATAAGCCTCCCTCGTGTCATAGTGATTTTTCTGAATCGCCAGAAGGAGCTGGATGTTTTCGAGAGAAAGGACGCTTTTGGCCACAGCGATAAAGAAAATATCCGCAATCTGATCCCGGTAGTATTGTTTTTTTATCGGATTTGCAATCAGTTTTTTCTTTACATAATTGCTGATCATGGAACTGGTGATGGTGATGGTGTCGCCAAGGGGTTCCAGAAAACCGGAGACATACTTGGTCACTTGTTCGAGGAACAGTCCCACATCGGGTATTTCTTCATATCCGGGAAAGCGAAATTCCTGAATGGAATGACTGATTTCTGCGGTCAGGTTCTGATTCATCTGCACATTCTCCTCCTTTTCGACCTTATGTCATGGGAATCATTATACAGGAAAACCGAAAAAAGGTCAAGAAAGGCAGAATATCGGTTTTTGAAAAACTCTTGACAGGATAAAATAAAACGCTATATAATAACCGAAGAAAGGTTTTTTAAAAACCGATGATGAGAAAATTTATTTCTGCGGCTGGGAATAACAAAGGATGCGGTTGCGGAATATATCGATATAAGATGCGTATTCATGCGCATCTTAACGAAAAAGGGAGGATTTGAAATGAATAAAACGGGAACTGCTGCAGGGGGACATTTTTATGTAAAGGAGCCGGGAAGCGCACTGACTCATTTCATAGGACTGCTGCTGGCCATCGCTTTTCTGGCGCCGATTCTGGTGCACGGTGCAATGGGGCATGTGGGGAATGCAGGCATGGCCAGCCTGGCCGTGTTCATGGGGAGTATGATCCTGCTCTACGGAGCCAGCAGTGCATATCACGCATTTGACCTGTCGGAACGGGGAAACAGGGTGCTGAAGAAGCTGGATCATATGATGATTTTCGTGCTGATTGCCGGGACATATACGCCGGTTTGTGTCATGCATCTGGCAGGCCAGGGAGGACGCAGGCTTCTGATCTTATCGTGGCTTCTGGCTGCCCTGGGGATTTTATTTAAGTTTTTCTGGGTGGGATGTCCAAAGTGGGTATCGTCAGCGCTGTACATCGGTATGGGATGGCTTTGCATTCTGGCATGGCCCCAGATCGTGGCCAGTGTTCCTGCGGCAGGATTTCACTGGCTGCTGGCAGGGGGAATTCTCTATACGGCCGGCGGCGTGATTTATGCGCTGAAGCTTCCGTTTCCGAAAAAATGGGAAGGATGGTTCGGCACCCACGAATTTTTCCATCTTTTCGTCATGGCAGGCAGCTTCTGTCACTATATCGCACTGTACATTTCCATCTGAAGCCAAATCTGCTCCTGCGACTACTCATATCTGGTTATTATAACTGGAAATTCTTGTTGTTAACACCGGAAAAATGGGGTAAAATAGATGCAGGAGGATGAGACACATGAAGAAGGAAAGAAGTCTGGAGGACTTTCGTCTGCCCCGTTGGCAGCAGCTTCCGCCGATGCCCCTGTATCTGGAGCAGGTGCTGGCGCTGCTGGAGGAATGGCTGGGACCCTATCTTGGGAACGAAGAAGGAAAGGTTCTGACGAAGACCATGATCAATAACTATGTGAAGCTGCATTTCATTGAAGCACCCCTTCGCCGGAAGTACGACCGGCTGACTGTGGCATCGCTTTTCGTGATCGCTGTACTGAAGCCGGTTTACACCATTGAGGAGATCGG
>JAQXSU010000017.1 GCA_029219125.1 Bacillota bacterium | reverse complement strand
CGAGGCTGTGATCATGGCTGCAGGTACTGCTTCGCCATGTATCCCCATCGCTATATGGTAGGCTCCGATTCCACTTCTTTTTTTCATACAGTTTATAAAAAGGAAAACATAGCAGAACAGCTGGAGAAACAGCTTTCCTCTCCGAAATGGAAAGGTGATGTGATAAATCTGGGCGGCATAACGGACAACTATCAGCCCTGGGAAGCAGAAAACGGTCTGATGACACAGGTGCTGGAAATTCTTCTGAAGTATCGGAATCCCTGTATCATATCCACGAAATCTGATCTGATTCTGCGGGATTTCGACCTCATCGACCAACTGTCACGCATAACCTATGTCAATATTGCATCCACCATAACCTGTACGGATCAGTCGCTGGCGGCAGAGCTGGAGCCCGGTGCGGTAAGTCCGGACAGGCGGTTTGCCATGCTGAAAGAATTTTCGAAGACGAATGCAGTGACCGGCGTCCATTCCATGCCTTTGATTCCTTTCCTTACGGACAATCCGGAGAATCTGGAATCTCTCTATGATGGTGCGTCCCGCTGCGGTGCAAAATACCTTCTCCCGGGTTTTCTTTATCTGAAAGGGGATACGCGGCAGTCTTTTTTCGACTATCTTTTTCAGTATCATCCCCAGCTGGTTTATCCGATGAACCGGCTTTTTACGGATCGGGAAGCGTATAAACAGCACCGTATTCCGGTTTACCGTGAAATCCGAAGGCTGGCTGTGAAGTACAGAATGACGTCAAACTATATGAAAGAAGTTCGCGGAAAGATGAATGCGGGAAATTCAGATTTTGCACAGAATAGCGGCAGCAAATTTGTCAGCGGAGATGAAGGGGAACAGCTTGACTTTTTTTCTCTGAATGTGTAAAATATTTACAAGGATTCTTGCGAAAAAGTCCTTGACCTGATGCTGAAAATAGGGTATGATAAGAATATAGAACAGATGTTCGCTCGAGATGATTTGGAGGAAGAATATGAGTGTAAATAAATCGGAAAAGGATAAGGCCCTTGAGGCTGCAATGGCGCAGATTCAGAAACAGTTCGGCAAGGGAGCCATTATGAAACTGGGAGATGCCGGTGCACAGATGAATGTGGAGGCGATTTCCACGGGCTCCATCAGTCTGGATATGGCGACCGGTATCGGCGGTGTACCGAAGGGCAGAATCGTGGAAATATACGGTCCGGAATCTTCCGGTAAGACAACTCTGACATTACATATTATTGCTGAGGCACAGAAATCCGGCGGCAAGGCGGCGTTTATTGATGCGGAACATGCGCTGGATCCGGTTTATGCGAAGAATTTGGGCGTAAATGTGGGGGAACTTCTGGTCTCCCAGCCGGATACCGGTGAACAGGCGCTGGAAATCTGCGATATGCTGGCTCGAAGCGGGGCGCTTGATATTATTGTAATCGACTCGGTTGCCGCACTGGTTCCGAAAGCGGAAATCCAGGGAGAAATGGGTGATTCTCATGTCGGTCTTCAGGCCCGTCTCATGTCGCAGGCGCTGCGTAAACTGACCGGTACCGTAAATAAATCCAATACCTGCGTGATCTTTATCAATCAGCTCCGTGAAAAAGTGGGTGTGATGTTCGGCAATCCGGAAGTGACAACCGGAGGACGTGCGCTGAAATTCTATTCCTCCATGCGTATGGACGTGAGAAGGATCGAAAGTATCAAGGTTGGCGACAGTGTAGTTGGTAACCGGACCCGCGTAAAGGTTGTAAAAAACAAGGTTGCGCCGCCGTTCAAGCAGGCTGAATTTGATATTATGTACGGCCAGGGTATTTCCAAGGCAGGAGATCTGCTGGATACTGCTGTGGAGCATAAGATTATCGATAAGGCAGGCTCCTGGTACAGCTTCGAAGGAGAAAGAATCGGCCAGGGACGTGAAAACGTGAAGACATATCTGCAGGAGCATAAAGATGTCATGGATAAGATCGAGTCCCTGCTGCTGGATCTTCTGGCGCAGAAGGATGAAGACTTCCAGCCGGAAGAGGAACCGGATCTTCCGGAAGATGACATCAATGCAATTATGGATATGCTGGTGGATGATGACGGCGTCGTGCTGGAATAAAGAATCGGCGGAACTCATTGAAAAAAAGCGAAATATTAGTAATTTGTACTTGACTTTCAGTGCGGCAGATGCTATTATTTAATAGTTGAGCCGCACTGAACAGGTTTTTGAAGTGTAATCAATCAGGATTACCACCTTGGATGGCGAGACCGGATAGAGGAGGAATAAAGAAACATGTATGCAGTAATTGAGACTGGCGGTAAGCAGTACAGAGTACAGGAAGGCGATATCATCACCATCGAAAAGATCAAAGCTGAAGTTGGTGAAACCGTAGCTTTCGACAAGGTATTAGTTTTAAGCGACGGTAAGGATGTTAAGGTTGGCACTCCGTACCTGGATGCAGCAGTAACCGGCAGCGTAGTAGAACACGGTAAGGGCCAGAAGGTAATCATCTTCAAGTATAAGGCGAAGAAGGATTACAGAAAGAAGCAGGGTCACAGACAGCCGTACACAATGGTTAAAATCGAATCTTTAGGCGGAGCAGCTCCGAAGAAGGAAGAAGCACCGAAGGCTGATGCAGCAGAAGAAAAGGCTGAAGTGAAGGAAGTCAAGAAGGTATCTGCTTCCATGAAGAAGGATGAACTGATTGCTTTTGCTAAGGAAAATAACATTGCAATCGATGAAAAGGCTACCAAGGCTGTTATCGTCGAAGCAATCGAAGAAGCATTAAAGTAATTTACTGATATAGTTAGGAGGTGTCTCTATGGCAAGTAAAAAAGGTGTAGGTAGCTCTAAGAACGGTCGTGACTCCGAGTCCAAACGTCTTGGACTGAAAGCTGGAGACGGCGAATTCGTTACCGCAGGAAGCATTCTGGTTAGACAGAGAGGAACCAAGTTCCACCCGGGTAACAACGTAGGCATCGGCGGTGATGATACTTTATTCGCAATGATCGATGGCGCTGTTAAGTTCGAAAGAAAAGACAAGACCAGAAAACAGGTCAGTGTTTATCCGAAAGAAGCTTAATTAGAGTATTGAGACCCTGTACACATTCCGTTACAGGGTCTTTTTGTACGAGCCCGGAATTCATCTTCTGAAGTCCGGCAGATAAGGAGGTTCTATTATGTTTGTTGACAGAGCCAAAATATTTATAAAGTCAGGAAAAGGCGGAGACGGCGCCGTTACGTTCCGAAGAGAGCCTTTCGTTCCAGAGGGCGGACCGGACGGCGGAGACGGCGGCAGAGGCGGAGATGTGATCTTTCAGGCAGATCGAAACCTGAGAACGCTGATGGACTTTCGCTATAAAAGAAAATATGAAGCAGAGAGCGGCCAGAACGGTATGAAGAAGAAACGGTTTGGAAAAGCCGGCGAGAATCTGATCATTAAGGTTCCGATGGGCACCATGGTCATCGATGAAGCCACCGGACTGGTGATGAAAGATCTGGTGGAAGATGGTGAGTCCTTCGTGGCTGCCAAGGGCGGCCGGGGCGGCCGGGGGAATGTGCATTTCAAAAATTCTGTGCGTCAGGCACCGAATTTCGCAGAGGCAGGCGGCGAGGCGAAGGAACGAACCGTAATTCTGGAAATGAAGCTGATCGCGGACGTGGGACTGGTGGGCTTTCCGAATGTGGGGAAATCCTCTCTGCTTTCCACAGCCACCAGTGCACAGCCTAAAATTGCAAACTATCATTTTACGACCATAGATCCGAATCTGGGTGTGGTAGAACTATATGATACCAGCTTCGTAATGGCCGATATTGCAGGAATCATTGAGGGCGCCAGCGAAGGACTGGGGCTTGGCTTCAAATTCCTGAAGCATATCGAGCGGACCAAGGTTCTGATCCATGTGGTGGATGTGTCCGGAAGTGAAGGCAGAAATCCAATCGACGATTTTGAGAAGATCAACCGGGAACTGGAAGCATACAGTCCTCGCATTCTGAAAAAGCCGCAGCTTGTGGCAGCCAATAAGATCGATATGATCGAGGAAGATAATCCGCAGTACCAGGAATTCAAAGCCTATGTGGAAAGCAAAGGATATCAGGTATTCCCGATTTCCGCACCCCTTGATCTGGGCGTAAAGGAGCTGCTCACCGCTGCACTGCAGGAACTGAAGCGGATTGAAGCGAACCCGCCGGAAGATGATGACGAAGTGGAATACTTTGACTTCGAAGCAGACTATAACGATCCGAACTACAGAGAAATTTACGCAGGATATGATGAAGAAGACGATGTATATACCCTGGAAGGGAAACAGCTGGAGAAGATCTTTAACTCCACCAACTTCAACGATATGGGATCTCTTCGCTATCTGTATAAATATATCGAAAAGAACGGGGCTATCGACAGGCTGAAAGAAATGGGCCTGGATGAAGGCGATATCATTCGGATCAAGAATTACGAACTGGAATACTGGGACGAATTTTAAATATTACTGCTGCATTGTTGTATCAAACGTTGCAGCAGTTTTTTTGTCATTTCCTCATCATGTGCACATACAATGGCAGTGGGAGGAAAAACTATGGACAGAAACAGCAAGGTCATGATACAGGCCATTCTCTGTCTGTGCATTTTCGTTTCAGTACAGACGGGTGTGCTGCCAGAGAAAGGAAAAGCAGGAGAGATTCTTGATAAAATCAGTAAGGCAGTGCGTGATAACTATACCCTGGCAGAGCTTCTGCAGATTGGAAAGGAAACAGCAGCTGCTGTAGTCTCTGCACCTGCCAGAGTCAGCGAAGCGGTACTGGAGGCAAATGAAAAGGTACAGTATGGGAAACCGCTGGATGAAAGTGAAGAAGAAGACATTCATCCGGTGTATGCAGTTGCCGGCGGAAAAGTGCTGCGGGCTGGGATCCGGGATGATATCGGAATGTATGTGAAAGTCGAACACCCGGATAAAATCTCAACTTACGGGCAACTTTCCAATGCTGCGGTAATTACGGGAGAACGGGTGAAAAAGGGAGATATGATCGGCTCGTATGACAGCAGCGGAGAGAAGGAATTTTACTATGTGCTGGAGGATAAAACCAGCAGCTGAAATCTTGGATAAACCCATGGAAATCCGCCAGAAAATATGATAAAATAAGGAAAGCCGGCTGAAACCCTGCCATAAGGCGCCTGGCAGCCGGTATTCTTTATGCAAGATGCAAGAGGTTTGAAATGGCTCGCAGAATTACCGAAGAAGAAGTGAATCAGCTCTATGAAGAATATGGAACTCCAAATCATGTGATTGCACACTGCCGGGCTGTAACCAGAGTTGCGCTGGGAAT
Organism: Bacillota bacterium; assembly: GCA_029219125.1. Taxonomy (GTDB): domain Bacteria; phylum Bacillota; class Clostridia; order Peptostreptococcales; family Anaerovoracaceae; genus RGIG7179. The sequence goes on along the minus strand of JAQXSU010000017.1, from coordinate 7,552 downwards.
CGCAGAAGCATTGAATTGTCATGGGTATCACCTGGATCTCGATCTGATCAAAGGAGCCGGACTGGCTCACGATACGGCCAGAACCAGTGACGAGCACTGGAATGTATGTGCGGATATTCTGGAAAAACGGGGATTCCAGGAGGAAGCTGATATTGTAAGAGTCCATATGACATATCAGCTTAATTCAGTGGACAGGCTGAACGAAACAGATATGGTATGTCTGGGAGACCGTCTGGTGAAGGAAGATCAGTATGTGGGTGTAGATGAACGATTTCAGTACATTATGGATAAGGCTCCTCATATACCGGAAATCCAGACACATCTGGCAGAGCACAGAGAAAAGATGCGTATTCTGCTGAAACAGATTGAAGAAATCATTGGTATTTCGATAGATGACTTATTTAAATAAAAAATGACAGGAGAATTACAGAATGAATCAGAGTCATACTGAGAAATTAAATCAGCTTTTGAAACGGGTGGAAAAACCTGGCCGGTATATTGGTGGGGAAATCCATTCTGTAAAGAAAGACCCGGAGAAAGTGAAAGGCAGGTTTGCCTTCTGTTTTCCGGATCTTTACGAAATCGGCATGTCTTATCTGGGCATGCAGATTTTATATAAGGTTATAAATGACAGGGAAAATATGTACTGCGAACGTGTCTTTGCGCCGGCGGTGGATATGGAAAAGCTCATGCGGGAGAATAAACTCCCTCTTCTGACGCTGGAAACAAAGACACCGCTCTCTGAGATGGATATCGTCGGATTTACACTTCAGTACGAAATGTCCTTCACAACTGTACTCAACATGCTGGATCTGGCACAGATTCCAATTCGAAGAGAAGACCGAGACGAAAGATATCCGCTTGTGATAGCAGGGGGACCTTGTGCTTTCAATCCGGAACCTCTGGCAGATTTTGTTGATCTCTTTCTCATTGGCGACGGTGAAATCCTGCTGCCGGATCTGATTGATCTGTATGCCATGTGTAAAGAACAGGGCAAAAGCCGTCAGATTTTCTTCCAGGAAGCCTGCAAGATGGATGGAGTTTACGTCCCGTCACTTTACGATGTGGAATACAATGAAGACGGAACCATAAAAAAATTCTGTAAACTATATGAAGATGCACCGCTTCCGGTGAAGCGGGCAATCATTGGAAATATTGAAGATCTGCCGTTTCCGACGGAGCCGGTAGTGCCCTTTGTGGAAGCGGTACATGATCGGTCTGTTGTTGAAACCTTCCGGGGCTGCACGCGGGGCTGCCGTTTCTGTCAGGCGGGGATGATTTATCGTCCGGTACGGGAACGTTCCCTGGACCGCATTATGGACCTGGCTATGGAACAGCTTGCCAATACGGGTAATGATGAACTTTCTCTTCTGTCGCTGTCTACCAGTGATTATTCCCGCTTCGAAGATCTGGCAAATGCGCTGATCCCGGCGTGTAAAAAAGAAAACGTATCTCTGTCTCTGCCGTCTCTTCGGATCGACAGATTCGCTTTCGATGTGCTGAATCAGATTCAGGAGTATCGGAAATCCGGACTGACCTATGCACCGGAAGCGGGTACGCAGAGACTGAGGGACGTCATTAACAAGGGTGTAACGGAAGCGGACATTTATACATCCATTGAACAGGCCCTGGAACTGGGATGGAGCCATATCAAGCTGTATTTCATGATTGGCCTGCCTACGGAAACGGATGAGGATCTGGATGGTATTGCAGAAATTGCGAAAAAGATTGTAGATCTGAATTATAAAATAAACGGCAGCCGCGGTGGACGTTTCCGGGTTACTGTAAGTGTTTCCAACTTTGTTCCAAAGTCAGGCACTCCATTCCAGTGGGAAGGCCAGAATTCAGCGGAGGAATTCGCTCGGAAACATAACTACCTCACAGGAAAACTGCATATGAAAGGCGTTACATTTAACTACCATGATAATGCCACAAGCTCATATGAAGCAGTTTTTGCACGCGGCGACAGGCGGTGCGGACGACTGCTTGAGGCAGCCTTCCGAAACGGATGCAGACTTGACGGATGGACAGAGCATTTCAAACCGGATGCATGGGAAAAGGCATTCGCTGAAAGCGGCATAGATAAAACATTCTATACGGAAAGGAAGCGCAGCTTTGATGAAATCCTTCCATGGGATATCATTGACAGCGGCGTTTCGAAGAAATTCCTCCGCCTGGAGGCAGAGCGGGCATATGGCGCCGTTACGACACAGGATTGCCGACATGGTTGTGTGGGCTGCGGCATCAACCGCTATGTAACATGTGAAATGGAGGGCTGTTTATGAGCAGATATGTACTGAAATTTCAGAAAACAGGATATGTAAAATATACCTCGCATCTGGATCTGCTTCGCATCTTCAAACGAAGCTTTAAAAAAAGCGGACTGGCCCTTCGGTACTCTCAGGGGTTCAATCCCCATCCCAAGATGGGATTCGCACAGCCATTGTCCCTGGGGTACAGCAGCCTGTGTGAACTGATCGAATTTGAAACTGTTGCCGATCATGAACCTTCCGACATTCTGAAAAAGATGCAGGAAGCACTTCCTGAGGGTCTGGAGCCTGTTTCCTGTCATCGGTTTGACCAGAATATCAAGTCTCTGGCGGGAGAAGCAGACAGTGCAGTTTACACAGTATGGATTCCGGTCCCGTTACAGGAAGCGGATGAATGGACCAGGGAAAAAGCAGAAGCGATGGCAGAATCCTATCTGGACCAAACCGAGATTACAGCCATGAAGCGACAGAAAAAAACGAAGAAGCTGGCGCCGGTCGATATACGGAAACAGATACGAAGTCTGCATGCCGATGTGAGCGAATCGGCAGATCATGAAAAGACCCTGGAACTGACCATGCTGCTGGACTGCGGAAGCACATCCAATCTCAGCCCTGAGCTGGTACTGACCACATTCTGTCAGTTTGCGGATCTTCCTGTCGAACGGTATCAGGTGGAAATAGAGAGAAAATCATTAAATTTTGTAAACAACTTACAATTTTAGACTTGACAAAAAGCCTTCCTGCATTGTAACATTATTACATATCAGGAGGGCTTTTCTAATGGAAAAATGGAAGGAGATTAAAATACTGGAAGAACTGTCACAAATTCATAATTTGGATGGACTGCGGCGATTTTTAAAGCTGCGGGGAGATATGTTAAAAAAACTGGCGCTGCCTTTGGTTGTCATTTTTGCTCTGATTTTTTTCTGGACATCGGGAGGAACGAAGGATAAAATCGAGATTTCTTCTCAAAATCCGGACAATCCGGGGATTTCCGATGGTCAGACGGTTTCCGGCAGCGATTCGGTTGCTGATGAAGCAGATGCAATGAATGAAACGAAGGCACAGATTTACGTGGACCTGGGCGGTGAGGTGAACCATCCGGGTGTATATGAGGTATCGTCAGGTACCCGCCTGTTTCAGGTCATAGAGAAAGCAGGCGGTCTGAAAGACAGCGCAGACACAGACAGTATCAACCAGGCGGAAGCAGTGACAGACGGACAGAAAATAATCATTGGCAGTAAAGACGAAACCAGTCCTTATTACACAGGATCCGGATATTTGCAAACTACGCAGTACGATGCCGGTACTGAGGGAGGAAGTTCTGGCAAAGCCGTACGGGAGACGGAAAACGGGTCTGTTGTCAATATCAATCTTGCCAGTATGAGCGAGCTGCAGCTGCTGCCGGGTGTCGGTCCTTCCACTGCACAGAAAATTGTGGACTACCGGCAGCAGAACGGAAAATTCCAACGGATCGAAGACATAATGAATATCAGCGGTATTGGCGAAAAAACCTTCGAAAATCTGAAAGATTTTATCGAAATCTGAATAACCTTTTCCCTTTCTGTAAACAATAGCCATGAGGTGATGAAACATGTTTACAAGAAATAAACGGGATTACAGGACCTTTATTTTTTCTGCGGTCATTGTGACGCTGATTCTGCTGATCATTGCTCTGGCATGGCCGGTTCCCGAAGAAGAAGCTGCTGCCAGTGACGGACAGGAACAATCTGTTCCGACCGGAAAAGAAGAAGTGGCAGAAAAGTCAGATCCGACATCGAAAGAAGTCGGGACGGAAGATTTTGCAGAAAAGAATCAGCCTGAAGATTATGACATGCATATTCAGAATCAGTCATATTATTTAGTGAAGCGGGCAGGAAATGGGATCGCAGTTTTCTTTTGCGAAGGGGATGGTGATATAGTCCAGCTGGAGACCACGGAAATCCTCTATGAAATGCTGGGACCGGATGATCAGAAACTGTTTGAGGAAGGCATCCGGGTGAAGAACCAGGAGGAACTGAGCGTCCTGCTTCAGGATTTTGAAAGTTAGGAGCATGTACGTATGAAACAGGTTGTAAGGAGACGGCTGCTGCGCTGCAGTATGATTTTTTTCATGACGCTGGCTATAATACTGGCTGCAGGCTGGATCTCTGACTTGAGGCAGCAATCGGAAGAGACTGTGCAGCTTGTCAGTGAGAGAGTCCTGATACCCGGCGGCCAGTCTGTTGGGATCCGCATGGATGTGAAGGGAGTCCTCATCGTTGGGCTGGAAGAAATCGAAACTTCGGATGGCGTAATCAGCCCCGGTTATCAGGCCGGACTGCAGATCGGAGATATGATTCTTTCCATCAATGGAACGACTGTGGATAATGCGGCTGATGTAGAGCGAATTGTGAATGAATCGGGCAAACCACTGGAACTGGAAGTACTTCGAAAAAATGAACGAAGCAACTTTTCTTTAAAGCCTGTAAAAAGCGCGGATGATGGCAGATATAAATTGGGGATATGGGTAAAAGAGCGAATCGCGGGAATCGGGACTCTTTCATTTTATGATCCGCAAACTAATGTATACGCAGCGCTTGGTCATGGCATTTACGAAAGCCAGACAGGTACTCTGCTGGAGGCAGGGAAAGGTCAGCTTCTCCGCACAGAAGTGAAATCTATTCGAGAAGGAGAGGCCGGAAAGCCGGGTGAGATCCGGGGAATCTTCTATGGAGATGCCATTCCTCTTGGTGAAGTGAAAAGCAACAGTCAGTATGGAGTTTATTCCACAGGTACAGACTTGGAACTGGTGGAAAAGGCACAGCCTGTTGTTATGGCTTCCCAGGAGCAGATTGAAGAAGGGCCGGCTGTCATGCTGACGACCATAAACGGAAATCAGGTTGAACAGTTTGATATCGTAATAGATAAGGTGAATCGTCAGAAGTCGGCAGGAAGTAAAGGACTTGAAATATCTGTGACAGATGAACGGCTCCTGGAATCCTGCGGCGGAATCGTACAGGGTATGAGCGGCAGTCCTATATTGCAGAACAATCGGCTGATCGGAGTAGTAACTCATGTTTTCATAAATGATCCGACAAAAGGTTACGGAATTTTTGCTGAATTTATGGCAGAAGAAGGCGAAAAAGTCCAAAATATGGGTGAATCGAATTAAAACTGTGTTAAACATTGCAGATTACCGCAAAATGTTGCACATTTAGCATGATATTTTTCGAAATATGTATTAAAATGATACTGTACTTCTCGTGTGTAAAGAGTAAAGTGTGGATGGCATGCTCGCTGTGATTTCTTCATGCAGATCAGGCGAACTGTCATAAGTAAGTGTATTGGAGGAAAAGGAAATGAGTGAATGGAATGAACTGAAAGCAGAAGAGATGAAAAAGATTCATATCGGAATTGTAGATGATAATAAAGACTTCTGCGATGTAGTCAGCGATTATCTCGGCAAGCAGGAAAACATGGAAATACTGTTTGTCGCCAATGATGGAATGGAAGCTCTGCAGTATTTTCAGCAGGGGATGGCACCGGATGTACTGATACTGGATCTGATCATGCCGCATATGGACGGATTCGGTGTGCTGGAAGGGTTGAACACCATGGAACTTACCAGTTATCCGAGAATCGTTATGACCTCTGCCATAGGGCAGGATGCAATTATTCAGAAAGCCATGGGTATGGGCGCACAATATTATCTGGTAAAACCGATTAATCTCAGTATGCTGTCGAAACGGATCCTGCAGATGGATGATTCCGGTGTAAATCAATATGTACATCTTCGTGAGACAGCGAACCTGCGTAAATCTCTGGTTCTGAAAGATGCGCTGATGAATAATGAACTGGAGATAGATATCACCAATATCATACATGAAATCGGCGTTCCGGCTCATATTAAAGGCTATCAGTTTCTCAGGGATGCAATCACTCTGGTGGTGACGAAACCGGAGTTTCTCAACGCAGTGACCAAGGAACTGTATCCGACGGTGGCTGCAATGAACAATACAACGCCAAGCAGAGTGGAGCGTGCAATCCGCCATGCGATCGAACTGGCGTGGAACCGGGGACGAATTGAAACACTGGAGTCTCTGTTTGGATATACAATTAAAAATGATAAAGGGAAACCGACCAACAGCGAATTCATCGCAATCATTGCAGACAAGCTGCGCCTGGAAAGAAAGGTTGGCTAAATGCAGCAAATGTGGTATACTGTTTTCCGTATATGAAATGAATCAGTAAATAATTACGGGAGGCAGATATGACAACCATTACGCAGGAAATGATTGACCGGATCAATGAACTGGCACATAAAAAAAAGACAGAAGGACTGACGGAGGAAGAACTCGGAGAGCAGAAGATGCTGTACCGTGCCTATATCGACGCATTCAAGGCCAATCTTCGTTCTCAGCTGGAAAATATCGAGCTTGTGGACGAAGATAAAACGCAGAAGCCGCAATAATAATTTAACAGAATATGTTCACAAAGAGCCGAAATTCCGACAGGTTTTTCGGCTCTTTTATTGTATAGTGAAGCTGTGTGAACCCATTCGTGTGCAAATAGCTGCGAATGTCTGCGAATGAAGAAGAGAAAGGGTCAGATTAAAATGGAGAAAAACAGATATAAAATCCTTACTTCAGCTGCTGTGATCGCAGCAATTTTCCTCGGCACGTCATCTGGCATAGCATTTTCAAACCAGGAAGAGAACGTTGTGACAGACCTTGTCTGCCGAAGAACCGATGCCATGAGCGGGTATTTTGCAAGTAAGCTGAGCTATTGGGAAGCCGAAATGCAGCTTAGAGAAACAGAAGCCGGTAATCTGCTTGAAACTGATCTGAAAAAAATGCGGGATTTTTTTCGAACAGATATCGAACAGGTGAAGGAGTATGAGATACGAAACGTTGACTTTACTCTGAAAGATGAGGATATTCTTTGTGCGGTAGTCGAAATTGAGTGGCTTGCAGAAGGTCTGGAAGGAGAAGAGCGATTTGAAACGACCCATAGTGTCATCTGCGAAAAGCAGACAGCGGAAAGTGATTACAAATTAGTACATTTTTTTTAGCGAATTCTGTTTAACCAGCGGCTGAAATTGGTATAATACATCAGGTAAGATTTTTTTAAAAAGGAGTAACAAATGAGAAACGTATACTTGGACTATTCAGCCACGACTCCTGTTAAAGATGAAGTTTTGCAGGAAATGATTCCTTACTTCACCGAGAAGTTTGGCAACCCATCAAGCCTGTATGATAAAGGACTGGAATCCAAAGCTGCTGTGACCCATGCAAGAGAAC
>JAQXSU010000016.1 GCA_029219125.1 Bacillota bacterium | reverse complement strand
CCCAGCGGCCGTCGGTGGATGTCATTACCGGCGTAATCAAGGCGAACATTCCGTCCCGGATTGCATTTGCTGTTTCTTCCCAGGTGGACTCCAGAACCATTCTGGATATGCAGGGGGCAGAAAAGCTGGTAGGAAAGGGCGATATGCTCTTTAATCCGATGGGCATGGGCAAGCCGATTCGCGTACAGGGCACCTTTGTTTCCGACAGTGAAGTGCACGATGTAATTCAGTTTGTAAAAAGTCAGGTAGAGGATTCTGCCAGCTCCTATAACGAAGAGATTCTGACCAGAATTGAAAGAACCGGGTCTTCTTCTCAGGTAGAAGAAACGGATGATCTGCTGCCGGAGGCCATCGATTTGGTGGTGCGCAGCGGACAGGCTTCGGTTTCCATGCTGCAGCGTCGTTTCCGTATCGGGTATAACCGTGCGGCCAGAATCGTGGACATGATGGAAGCAAGGGGCATTATCGGGCCGCAGGACGGCAGCCGTCCGCGGCAGGTTCTGATGACGGAAGAAGAACTGGAACAGATGGAAGGAGATATATACGAGGTATATGAGGGTATATTTTGAGACACTGGGCTGTCCGAAAAACTTCAATGACACCCAGGTTGCCAAGGGCATTCTGGAAGAGGCAGCCATTGAAATTGCTGATGGTCCGGAAGATTCCGATGTGATCATCGTCAATACCTGCGGGTTTATCAATGACGCAAAGACGGAGTCCATCGGACGTATCTTTGACATGTGTGAATACAAAGATGGCGGCCGAAAGCTGGTGGTTTCCGGCTGTCTGGCCCAGCGGTACAGCGATGATCTGTATGAAGAAATGCCGGAAGTAGACTGTTTCATCGGCGTCAACGAGTATGAAAAGCTTCCCGAGATCCTTCGGCAGCTGACAGAAGATGGAACACGGGAAAAAGTCGTGACGACGGATTTTGAGAAGTGTCTGCCGTTTCAGATCCGGAAACTGGAGGAAAACCCGTACACAGCGACGCTGAAAATCGCGGAAGGCTGTGATAATCGGTGTGCCTACTGTGTCATCCCGTCTATCCGCGGCGGATTCCGCAGCAAAAAGAAGGAAGATGTGCTGGCAGAGGCAGAAATGCTGGCAGCTGCCGGATGCAGAGAACTGATTCTCATCGCCCAGGACGTAACCAACTACGGTATGGACTTATATGGCAGACGCTGTCTGCCGGAGCTGCTGGAAGCACTGTGTGAGGTGGATGGAATCCACTGGATCCGGCTGATGTACTGCTATGAAGACCGCATCTCAGACGAGCTGATTGAGGTCATGGCAAAGGAAGCCAAGGTCTGCCACTACATTGATATCCCAATTCAGCACTGCAGTGACGCGGTATTAACCGCCATGAAACGCAGATCGACAGAAAAAAGTATCCGGTCAACTATAGACCGCCTGCGTCGGGCAATCCCGGATATTCACATACGGACAACTTTTATCGTTGGATTCCCAGGGGAAACGGAAGAGGATTACGATAAACTTTGTGATTTCGTGGATGAGGTGCAGTTTGACCGCCTGGGCGTCTTCGCATATTCTCAGGAGGAGAGCACTGTCGCCGGTGAGATGGAAGACCAGATTGATGAAGACGTGAAGGCAGAGCGTGTGGACGGCATCATGCGGCGTCAGATTGAAATTTCCCTGGAATCCAATCGCCGAAAGATCGGGCAAGTGCTGGAAGTTCTGGTGGAAGGCCGGGATGAGGACGGCAGCTACTATGGCAGAACCGAGTACGATGCACCGGAAATCGATGACAGCGTGCTGTTTACATCCGAACGTGAACTATCTGCCGGTGAATTTGTCCGTGTCCGCATCGACGATGCATTTGATTATGATCTTGTAGGAGTGGAGGTTTGAGATTATGAATTTACCAAATAAACTGACCATCGGCAGAATGGTTGCTGTACCGTTTTTTATCGCTGCATACATGACAGGGCATTTTTTCATTGCCTTCGTGCTGTTTGTGGCAGCATCTCTGACGGATATGCTGGACGGCAAAATCGCCAGAAAGTATAATCTGGTGACGAATTTCGGAAAGATCATGGATCCGTTGGCAGATAAAATTCTGGTGTATTCCGCTTTTTGTCTGATGGTCCCGGATCCGGTTCCAGGCTGGATGCTGATTATCATTCTGGCCCGTGAGTTTGTCGTTTCCGGCATGCGTACTGTTGCAGCATCGGAAGGTATTGTGATCGCTGCCGGCATGAGCGGAAAGATCAAGACCGTGCTCCAGATGATTGCAGTACCGCTGCTGATCCTGGCTCCGGCTTTCCCGCAGGTTGCTGCAATTTCCCTGCTGTCACAGATTTTCCTGTGGGCATCACTTGTAATGACCGTATATTCCGGCTGCGAGTATGTGATCAAAAATAAACAGGTCTTTTCTATGAAATAGCGAAGGACATGACATGAGGCTGTGGCTGCATCTGGATTTGAGAAGGCCGCAGCCTTTTTCACTGCTGCGCTCCGGAATTCACGCGCTCCAGGGCTCCCGTACTCGAGAATTCCCGCGCGAACCGGATTGACTTTTGCGATGGCGGGTATTGAAATCGGGGTTTGCTTATTATGCAATATTTTCTGGAATTTTATTCACGATTATGCACTGTTTTTCGTTAAATCAGGGCCTGATTCCGATTCGTGAATCATTGGGTTTTCCAAAAACAGCGAAAAGTTTTCTTTTTGAAAACTTTCCGGGCAATTTGGAAAACAGTTGGAGCAGATTTGCATATTTAACTGTGATAGTGAGCCGTCAGTATCTGCATTTTACGCCAATTACAATATTTTTTTTAAATCACACCACAAACGGAATGCATGCTGATGTATAAAGTTGATTGTTTTCAAAAAACGGCGAAAAGTTTTCTTTTTGAAAACTTTTCGGAAAATTTGGAAAACAGAAGGGGATGAAAGACAGTAAAAAATGAAATTGAGAGCATATCGGGCGCAGGACTGCGCTGAAATAATCGAACTGTTTTATACTACCGTACATACCGTGAACCGGAAAGATTATTCAGAGGAACAGCTGAATGCCTGGGCAGACGGCAAAGCGGATCTGAAGACGTGGGATCGATCCTTTCAGGAGCATTATACTTTGGTGGCAGCAGAAGAAACGGAAGATGGTGAAATCATTGTGGGCTTCGGAGATATCGTGCCGGAAATGGGATATCTTGACAGGCTCTATGTTCACCATGCCTTTCAGCACTGCGGGATCGCTTCTGCAATCTGTGACAGGCTGGAAGTTGCCGTTTCCGGGAAGAGTATCACAGTCCACGCTTCCATTACGGCGAAGCCATTCTTTCAGCATCGCGGGTACGTGGTGCAGCGGCAGCAGCAGGTGGAGCGAAACGGCGTGTTGCTTACGAATTATGTGATGAGGAAATGATGAAAAATTACTCTTGACTCTCCCATAATGGAAGGTTCTACAATAACAGTGAGCTCAATATTAACGACAGATCTGGAGGAAGACTATGCTGAAAATCGGAGATTTTTCAAAACTGTCCAGAGTCAGCATCCGTATGCTGCGCCACTATGATGAAATCGGCCTGTTGAAACCTGTCTGGATCGATCCGGAATCCGGATACCGCTACTATGCTGCAGAACAGCTTCCGATTGCAGGACGTATCAGCGCACTGAAAGACATGGGCTTCGGCCTTACTGCCATTGGAGAGATATTACCCTGCTATTTGGATCGGGAGGCCTTAGATCGACATTTAAGGTGCAAAGAGGCAGAACTTCAGGAATTGTCCAGTCAGACAGCATACCGGCTGCGGCTTCTGGATACAGCCAGAAAACGGCTGAGAAAGGAAGACGAAACAATGAACTATGATGTTACAATTAAGACGTTTCCCCCGCGTTACGCTGCAACGGTTCGTAAGGAGATTCCTTCCTATGAACAGGAGGGAATGCTTTGGAACATATTGATGGAAGAAACCGCACAGATGAATATAATGCCGGGAGATCCTTGTTTGTGCTGTGCGGTATTCCATGACAAGGAATACAGGGAAGCTCAGGTGGATATAGAAGTACAGAAAGACGTAAAAGGCAGATATCCGGACACAGAAAACGTTCAATTTCGAACACTGCCGGAAGTTACTGCGGCCTGTGCAACCTGCAAAGGCTCCTATGAGCAGATGGGTGCAATTTATGCTGCAGTTGCAGCCTGGGTTGCTGAAAATGGATATACGTTCGATGGTCCAATGTTTAACATCTATCATGTCAGCCCACACGAAACCTCTGACCCAAACGAATATGTGACTGAAGTCTGCTACCCGGTAAAAAAAATATAATTCCATTGGGCACGCCGCTGTGCGGCGTGCCTATCTTTTGATGTATGTCTGATTGGTTTTATGGTATAATTAGGTATCGGAGAACGGCTATGAAATACAAAAATGTATATTATATTAATGGAACTGCATATGCAGGGAAATCAACGATGGTAAAAATGCTGGCTGAAAAATATCATGGAATTGCATGTGAAGAAAACTATCATAATGCACGGATTTCAGACTTAGACAGCAATGAATTTCCAGGTCTGACATATACAAGAGATTTAAAAGACTGGAGAGATTTTATCCGTAGAACCCCGGATGAGTATGAAGCCTGGATCAAAGAAACGACGAAAGAATGCACTGTGATAGAGCTGCAGATTCTGGATGAGTTATCGAAACAGAATAAGAATAAAAAGATATTCGTCGACACAAATATTCCAACAGATGTATTAGCCGAGATATCAGATAATGACCATGTTTTAATTATGCTGGCAGAGCCGGAAATATCGGTTAACAGATTTTTTGAACGACCAGACAGAGAGAAACAGTTTTTATATCAATTGCTGTTGCAGGAAGAACACCCGGATGATGCGATGGAGAATTTCAGAGAATGCTTGAAACGTGTGAATTCAGAGGAAATATATCATAATTTTCTGAATTCCGGTTTTCGAGTTATTTTAAGAGATGATGAAAGAACAATCGAAGAAACATTTTCACTGGTGGAAAAAGCTTTGAAACTGAAGGAGGTAACGTGATGAGAAGAAAGGACAGGGAAGTGACAAACAAAACCGCAATCGAAGAATTTGTGGCAGGTGAGCAGATACTTCGAATTGCCTTTTATGATGAAGGGGATATTTACATTGTACCGGTGAATTACGGCTACATATACGATAATGATCAGTATTCCTTTTTTTTTCATGGGGCAAAGGCCGGAAGAAAATACGAACTCACTAAATCAAATCCGCTGGTAGGATTTGAAATCGACGGAAAGTATCGCCTGTTAGAAGGTGAAGCGGCCTGCGACTATTCCGCTACATTTCAGAGTGTGACAGGAACCGGAATTCTCCGACTGATTGAAAGTGATGAGGAAAAGAAAATCGGACTGAATGCACTGATGAAGCAGAGTACGAAAAAGAATGGCTGGAGTTATGACGAGAAGATGCTTCATGGGACTGCTGTATTCAGACTGGACGTGCAAAAAATGTCATGCAAAACAAAATAAAAGAGAGAAAGGCAGGGCACATGGCAAACATCATAACAGGTTGCAGAATTGTATGTAGTTTATTCTTATTATTTGTCCCTGCTTTTTCTCCCGCATTTTTTGTGCTGTATCTGGTGGCTGGATTTACAGACATGATCGACGGAATTGTAGCAAGGATGACAAATAGCGTCAGTGAATTTGGTTCCAGACTGGATACTGCTGCAGACACCGTATTTGTTGTGATTTGTATGATAAAGCTGTTGCCGGTTTTAGAAATTCCTCTTTGGCTTTGCATTTGGATCGGTGTGATTGCAGCCATAAAAGTGATCAATATCATTTCAGGCTTTATTATCCAGAAGAAATATGCAGCAAAACATACTGTCCTGAATAAGGTTACGGGGGCGGCATTATTCATTCTCCCGCTGACCCTTTCTATGATTGATTTGAAATACAGCGGAAGTTTTGTTTGTGCCATTGCTTTGTTTGCAGCTGTCGAGGAGGGGCATTTGATAAGAACAGAAAATCATTGGAGCAGGGGGTAGGAATATGGCAAATGAGGAGAAAAAAGATTTCAATGCCATGCTGCATGACAGCAAGGACATGCCGAAATTTCAGATGATTACGGATCCGAAGAGCATTGAAAAATATGGCGGGAACAGAATGTATTTCGCTCCGCCCATCGATTATGACAAAGTAATGAAGCAAGTGCCATTCGGAAAAGTAATAACCTTTGGAAAAATCCGGGAGTACTTCGCGAAAGTCAGCGGTGCGGAAGCACAGAAAGAAAAGCTGGAAGCAGAGGGTCACACCATCATTCAAAAGGGACGGAAAAATATCCGATATTATGTGAAGGATTATGAAAATGTACTTTTTTGACCCGAAACATAGAAGCTATGTATGAGCAGAAACTTCTTACGTTTGAATTCTGCGAGAACCAGATGTTGTGGAGAAAAGAGAATGAATTTGAAATTAGTAAGGCCAACCATTGAATATGCAGATCAGGTAATGCAATATAAAGAGGCTATGATTCGAAATGGCGATAGTCTTGATGGATGTGCAGGTCTTGAAGATGTTAAAAATTTTTCCCAGTGGATTGAATTTGAAAGTAGATTGAAAAAGAAATATGGGAGAGAATATGTTCCTTCTGAGGTGTTTTTAGCAGTTCGTATTGATGATGAGAAAGTTGTTGGAATCATCGATTAACGTCATCCACTGTCGCAGTTTCTCTTTCAATATGGAGGGAACATTGGATATAGTATTTTGCCTTCCGAACGTCAGAAGGGATATGCTGTTGAAATGCTAACCTTGCTGTTACCAATTCTTTGAATTTAGGTTTTTTGGGATAATACACCATTTTGTACAATGTTAATGTTCCAATGTATGAACAGCCAATGGAATTGAATTGTATGCATAGCATTTTGACAAATCGGAATTTGACGAAGGAGTGTGATTGTATGAAAGCAAGAAAAACATTAAGGCTGATTAGTCTTGTAATGCTGATTGTGGCAGTAGTCTTTGTTTTCTGTGCTCTGTCAAATCCTGCATTGGGAAAGGTAATCTATATTGGTACATTTGAGTTTGGACCAGACCTATGGCGAGTATGCTATGCTGTCTATGCCA
>JAQXSU010000015.1 GCA_029219125.1 Bacillota bacterium | reverse complement strand
ACATCAGGTCTCATATGCGTTCACCACTCTTTTCGTCTGTTTTGCTTTACTGATTATTATAATAATTTCGCTATATCTTTTTATCGCTTTCTGCAGCAGCGATATTGCTGTCTGCTTTTCTGTCGGATTCAGTCTGGTGTTCCGAATTTCATCAGCGGCCAGACGCGGAATACAATCTTCCCTACGATCTGTTCCTCCGCCACGCAGCCGACGGCCGTATTTCTGGAATCCACCGAAGTGGATCTGTGATCGCCCATACAGAAATACCGGCTTTCCGGCACCTGGTACGGCAGCTTGATGTTACAGTCGCCCAGTGCTTTTTCCGTCAGATACGGTTCCTCCAGCAGCTGCCCGTCCACAGATACATTGCCGTCTTCGTCGATGTCCACCCACTGCCCCGGTCCGGCGATGCACCGCTTCACCAGGATTTTGTTTCCCAGATAAAAAGCCACCAGATCTCCCGGCTCGAAGTCGGAACCCTTGACGGAGATCACAATGTCGCTTTCCTCCAGGGTCGGTGTCATGGAAGATCCATAGATCTGCAGCACCGGCATCCAGATGGTCGCTACCAGAACCGCCACAGCGGCAACCACAATCAGCGTATAGATCGTGCTTCGAAGTACGCTGCGGTACCGGGACTTGTAGTTCTCACGGTTCAGTTCCGCTTTCAGCTGTTCCAGATCGGGAAGCTCTGCAGGAGCCGCCTTTTCTGTCACCGCATCGGTGCTTCCTGTATCGATATTTCTGTTTCTGAGTTTCAGATTCATTCTGCTTCGTTTCCTCCGCCTGCGTGCAGCAGATCACGAAGGGCTGCATGATTCTGCAGAAGCGTTTCCACCCGCTTCTGTACCTGCACCCAGTATTCGTCCGCTTCTTCTTTCGCTTTTTTCTTATATTCTTCCGCTTCCTTCAGAAGCAGCAACGCCTTCCGTTCTGCCTTTTCCTGAATGCCGCGGCAGATTTCCTCCTGCTGCCTGCTTGCCATTTCAATATTCTCCAGATATTGGCGGGCAGCGTCATCCGCCGCCTGAAACACACCGTTCAGTGCCAGTGCAGCCTCCGCCAGAGATCCTGCTTTTTCATATTTCAGCTGCCGCTCCGCAAGTTGGGCTTCCGCCTTCTCCAGGCGTTCCTGCAGTGATTTATTTTCTTCGACCTGATCGATCAGCATCTGCAGCAGTTCGCTTCGGTTCAGTTTTCGTAATTCCTGATCTGTCATACCATTCTCCTGTCTTATACACTCCGATTGCATATTTATGCATCTATAAAATGTAACCTTAGACGCTCTGTTTCCGGTTACGTTTCCTCTCAAAAAGCGGTTAAACATTGCATTATCCGCCGGTTACGAAAAATTATACCACTGTCCAAAAAAACTGTCAATTACAGGACTGCAAAAAAATGTTAAATGTATGTTTCATACGGTAAAAAAACAGAAAAAACACAAAAAGAAACAACCCCGATCCATCTTTTCGGGGTTGCTTTTATCCTCTTATCTATTTTTTGTCTGTGGTCTGTGATCCCGCCCGGGATTTACCTGTCAAATTGTTCCACCGTTTCTTTCAGATACGGGTTCAGAATCTTGATTCTGGTGCCTTTCATGCCCAGAGACTTGGCTTCCAGTATGCCGGCGCTCTCCAGCTTCCGCAGCGCATTGACAATGACGGAGTTGGTCAGACCGTACTGGGAAGCGATTTTGCTGGCAACCACAAGGCCCTCAGCACCCTCCAGTCCGGAGACGATTTTGCTCACCGCATCTTTTTCGGAGTACGAAAGGGTTCCGATGGCCATGTCCACCGCCAGCCGCAGCTGGGTTTCCCTGGCCTTCTGCAGTGCAATCTGCCTCTGAATTTCCAGTCCCACAACGGTCGCACCGTATTCGCACAGCGCCAGCTCCTCATCATCGAAGCAGGATTCTCTCCGGGTCAGCAGCAGCGTTCCCAGCCGTTCCCCGCCGCAGATAATCGGCACGATGGTGTGGTATTTCTCAGCCATGGCGTAGCTGTCACCCAGCAGCTGCTTCATCTCTGCACCATACAGATTGGCCGCACATTCCGTAATGCTCAGGAATTTTACATTATCATCTTCCACGATCTGCTCCACGCTGCCGCTGTCGCCGATGGTGGACTTGTCCTCAATGTTGCTGTAAGCCGATCCCAGCACATGACCGGAGATATCGAAAATCAGCACATTGGCATTGATCAGTTCGCAGAGGATCTGGCTCAGGTCTTTATAGGACAGGCTTCCTGTCGTGGTTTCACTGAGCACCCAGTTCATCCGTCTGATTTTTGATAAAATTTGACTACCCATAACATATACCTCCATCACACCGTCAGGTTCTGCATGCTACAGAATATATTTATCCAGATCTTCCTCTTCGATGGTTTCCTTGAACCGTTCTTTCACATAGGCCTCATCGATGACGATTTTCTCTTCTTCCATTTCCGCTATGTTGAAGGAAATGTCCTCCAACAGCTTTTCCAGCACCGTGTGAAGACGACGTGCACCGATGTTTTCTGACTGCTCGTTCATCAGGAAAGAGATGGACGCCAGCTCTTCAATGGCATCTTCGGTAAATTCCACTTCCGCCCCTTCTGTCTCCAGCAGAGCCTTGTGCTGCTTGATCAGTGCGTTTTCCGGCTTGGTCAGAATCTGGACAAAATCTTCCTTGGTGAGGCTTTCCAGTTCCACGCGGATCGGGAAACGTCCCTGCAGTTCCGGAATCAGATCCGTCGGTTTCGCTACGCTGAAGGCGCCTGCACCGATAAACAGGATGTGATCCGTCTTCACCGGACCGTATTTCGTGTTGATGACGCTGCCTTCCACGATCGGCAGGATATCACGCTGTACACCTTCCCTGGACACATCCGCTCCGGAGGTGCTGCGGGATGTGGATGCGATCTTGTCGATTTCATCGATGAAGATGATACCGTTCTGCTCGGCATTTTCCACTGCCTCGTCGGTCACCATATCCATATCGATCAGCTTCTGGGCTTCCTGTTCCCGCAAAATCTTCCGGGCATCCTTCACCTTGACGTTCTTTTTCTTGGTCTTTTCCGGCATCATATCGCCGAAGATGTTTCCGATGGCGATGCTCATGCCCTCGTTGCTCATATCCAGCTGATTGCCTTTCGGTGCGGCCACCACTTCGATTTCGATATACTGTTCTTCCAGCAGACCCTGACGAAGCTGGGCACGAACCTGCTCTCTGGCCATCTCCACATCCATGTCTTCTTTCGTCGGCTCTGCTTCTTTCGCAGCCTGGCTTTCCAGATACTGCTGCTTCTGGCTGGTATAGCCGCCGCTGTTCATGATGAAATCAAACGGATTTTTGGAAGCACCCGGTTTCTTTTTCTGTTTTCCCGGAATGATGGCTTCCACGATCTTTTCTTCCACGATCTTATCGGCGATCTCATATTTTTCTTCCAGCTTGCTCTGCTTGGTCACACGCATGGATGCTTCCACCAGATCCCGAACCATGGAATCCACGTCACGACCCACGTAGCCGACTTCGGTAAACTTGGTGGCTTCCACCTTGACAAACGGTGCATCCATCAGCTTGGCCAGACGTCTTGCGATTTCCGTTTTACCACAGCCGGTAGGTCCCATCATCAGAATGTTTTTCGGCGTGATTTCCTCTCTCATTTCGTCAGAAAGAAGACTTCTTCTGTATCGGTTCCGCAGTGCGATCGCTACAGATTTCTTGGCCTCATCCTGACCGATAATGTATTTATCCAGTTCCGCCACGATTTCCTTTGGCGTCATGCTGTATAACTTGCTTGCCATGTCCATTTCCCCCTATAGTTTTTCCACAGTGATATTGTCATTGGTGTAGACGCAGATGGAAGAAGCGATCTTCAGCGATTCTCTGACGATCTCCTCTGCACTCATATCCGTATGGTTGAACAGACCGTTGGCCGCCGCATAGGCGAAATTGCCGCCGCTGCCGATGGCCACGAAATCCTGATCCGGTTCGATCACCTCACCGTTGCCGGAAATCACCAGCATGTTGTCCTTATCCATGACGATCATCAGCGCTTCCAGGCTGCGGGCGCCCTGATCGGAACGCCACATCTGTGCCAGATCCACAGCTGCCCGCTTCAGATTGCCTCCGTGTTCTTCCATTTTTT
>JAQXSU010000014.1 GCA_029219125.1 Bacillota bacterium | reverse complement strand
CAGACGTTTGTACGCCTCCTTCTCCGGTGACGAAATCCGGAGAAGATATTTTGTTCCGTCTGCATCCGTCACGCAGAACTTTCTGTCCGCCGACCAGCCTGCCGCAATGGGCACAGCCGAAACAAACCTTTCTATAAGCATTTTGCATCCCTCCCCCCTACAGCTCCAGGGAATTTTTATTCAGCAGGAACTCATACAATCCGAGATGTAGAATTCCTTCCTCATCGGTCCATGGCTTCATTGAGGTTTTACTGATAATGACCTTCTTGAAGAAATCCCTGGTATTCTTTAAGGGTCTGAGTTCTGTTTCAAGCTTTGACGGTTCCGAAACATTCAGTGCTGATTGGATATAGTATTTTTTGGAGCCCTTGTTTACTACAAAGTTTATTTCACACTGCTTTTTGATTCTTTTCCCGGCACTGGTTTCCACAATCTCCACTACACCGACATCTACGGAATACTCACGGCACAGAAGCTCATTATATATAATGTTTTCCATGATGTGCGTTTCTTCCTGCTGCCTGAAATTAAGCCTTGCGTTGCGAAGTCCGATATCCGTGCAGTAATACTTTGACGGATACTCAAAATACTTCTTCCCTTTTACATCATACCGTTTCGCATTGCTGAACAGAAACGATTCCATTAGATAATTCAGATAATTTGAAATAGTTGTACTTGAAACCTTCATGTTTTTTACTGTCTGCAAGGTATTTGCAATTTTGCTTGCATTGGTAAGCGAACCAACAGAAGAACACAGGTCATCCGTTAACTCGCTGAGTACGTCTGGCAATTCAATATCGTATCGCTCCATAATGTCTTTAAAATAGACCTCGGTGAAAAGAGTTTGCAAATATTTCATTTTATCTACGTCACTCTTTTTTGTGAATACAAGCGGCATGCCACCATACAGCGCATATTCTTCATATGCATCGGCTTTTTCTCCGCCTGCATATGAATAATACTCACTGAAAGAGACAGGATAGATTTTAACTTCATCACCTCTGCCGCGAAAAGCAGTCAATACGTCTTTCGTCAGCATTTTTGAGTTGCTTCCGGTTACATAAATATCAACATTGCGAAGCCGCATAAGACCGTTGAGCACATTATAAAGCCTGATGTTCTCCGGATTTTTCAATTCGTCCTTTGTAATTGCATACTGCACTTCGTCAATGAGAATGTAGTACATATCCGAGTTAACGATTTTCCTGCGAATATATTTCGACAATTCATCAGGATCACGGTACTTTACAAAGGTATCATCATCCAAAGCAATTGTAATAATCTGTTCTTCTTTTACTCCGCTTTGGATCAGATAATCATAAAACAGATTGAACAGCAGAAAACTCTTCCCGCACCTTCGGATGCCTGTAATCACCTTAATCAGTCCGTTTTCCTTTCTGTCAATGATTCTGCTGAGATACTCGTCACGCTGTATGATTTTTTGCATTGCGAACCTCCAATTGCTTAAAACTTATGGGTAATTTACCCTAACTTTCAAGTATAGTATCCCCACATTTTTGCAAAATATCAAGTGTTCACTGAAAAGTTGGGTGCATTTGCACCTAAGTTTGCATTTTAACGCACGCCTCTTTCCTGCCGCCTAAAAATAAAATACTTCCTCAAATTTTTTATCCAGTGCAATGCAGATGACCAGCGCTAGTTTGGCCGTCGGACTGAACTGCCCGGTTTCGATAGAGCTGATGGTGTTCCTGGACACGCCCACGATTTTTGCTAGCCTGGCCTGAGAGAGTCCCTGCTCCGTCCGAATTTCTTTCAATCTGTTTTTCAATACCAGTTCGTTATCCATATATCACCTACAGAATCGCTGACGCAGAGATCAGCTCATAAATGTGTGCCGCTGAGAATAAGACCACGCCGACGGTGTAGCAGATGGCTACCAGCAATTCATGTTTTTTTTCAGAATCTCATCTCTGTTCATAATCTTTCCTCCAAAATCCATTTGCCAAGTTTGCTTGGCATTTCTTTTGACTGTATCTTATCACTGCCAAGTGTACTTGTCAATGAGCAAATAAAAACTTTTTTTGAACAATTAAACCGTTGACCATTGAGATATAACAATATATTATAATAGATATAATACATTGCCCCATGAGGGCCAATCCAAACGTGAGGTACGAAAGTGGAAAACAAAAAGAAATTAGTCATCGGCGTCATCGGCGCAGATGTACACGCAGTAGGAATTCAGATTCTATATCATGCCTTTGAAGACGCCGGCTTCGACGTGACCAACCTGGGTGTGATGGTTTCTCAGGAAGAGTACATAGCAGCGGCTGTGGAAACCGATGCCGATGCCATCATGGTATCCTCTCTTTACGGACACGGCGAACTGGACTGCCGCGGCCTGAGAGAAAAATGCAACGAAGCCGGACTGAAGGATATCCTTCTTTATGTCGGCGGCAACATCGTAGTGGGCAAACAGCCTTTCGATGAAGTGGAAGCCAGATTCAAGAAGATGGGCTTCAACCGTGTCTTCGGACCGGGAACCGCACCGGAAGAAACGATCAAATATCTGAAAGAGGATCTCGGAATCGAATAAGAAAGTAAGGTGACGCAGATGAAACCAATTCTGATGATTGATTTCGGCAGCACCAACACGAAAGTCACCGCCGTGGATCTGGACAGCGAAACGCTGCTGGGCACTGCAGCAGCCTACACCACCGTGCAGACGGATGTGGGCGAAGGCCTGCAGGAGGCCATGGAGAAGCTGGAAGAAAAAATCGGCAAGCTGGATTTCGCAGAGCGATATGCCTGTTCCAGTGCAGCCGGCGGACTGAAGATGATAAGCAGCGGGCTGGTTCCCGAGCTGACGGCAGAAGCTGCAAGGCAGGCTGCCCTCGGAGCCGGTGCCAAGGTGATGAAAGTCTACTCCTATGAGCTGACGGAAGACGATGCGGAAGAAATCGAAGCATTGAAACCGGATATCTTCCTTCTTACCGGAGGAACCGACGGCGGCAACAAGGATAACATCATCCAGAATGCCAGGGTGCTGGCAGAATGCAAGGCAAACTTTCCGGTGGTTCTCGCCGGGAACCGGACTGCAGCCAGAACCTGTGAAAAGATTCTGACCGAAGCAGGACGCCAGGTCATCCGCTGCGAAAATGTAATGCCGAAATTCAACGAACTTAATATCGGGCCGGCACAGGCAAAGATCCGTGAGATCTTCCTGGACCGGATCATCAAGGCCAAGGGACTTTCCCAGGCAAGCCAGCTGATTTCCGGCATCATGATGCCGACGCCGGCTGCTGTGCTGGCCGCCATGGAGCTTCTTTCCAGAGGCACCAAGACAGAAAATGGACTGGGTGAGCTGGTTGCCGTGGATGTGGGTGGTGCCACCACCGATATTTACTCCATGACAGACGGTGCACCGGACCGGGCAGGAACCATTTTGAAAGGTCTGCCGGAACCTTATGCCAAGCGAACCGTGGAGGGTGACATCGGCATGCGGTACAGTGCCGCAGGAATCGCCGAAGCCGTGGGGATTCCGATGCTGAGCCAGCTTTCCGGTCTGACGGAAGATCGGACCAGTGCACTGCTTGCAGAGATCACCACCCATACGGACAGCCTGCCGGACACCGACGAAAAGAAACGGCTGGATCAGGCACTGGCCTCCATGGCTATCAAAGTGGGAATCACACGCCATGCCGGTACGGTGGAAAAAGTCTACACCCCGGTGGGAGAAGCTTATGTGCAGTCCGGAAAAGATCTTTCCCGGGTGGATAAGATCATTCTGACCGGCGGCTCTCTGATCCACAATGCACCGGACACGGCAAGAGCCATTGCATCCCACGCCCTGTATGATATGGCAGAACCTGCGTCTCTGAAACCGAGAAACGCGGAGATCCTGATCGATACACAATATATCCTGTCGGCCATGGGCCTGCTGAGCCAGTACGCCCCCGACACCGCACTGAAAATTATGAAAAAGGAGCTAACATCCTATGGAACTGCAAAATAAAAAACTGACAAACGACGAATTTTACAGCCAGCAGAAAGAAGTTCTGGCTCAGTGGCCAACCGGCGCCGATGTGGATTTTGATGAGGCGGTGAAGTTTCATCAGAACCTGCCGGAGCACAAAGTCTTCGGAAAAAAGCTGATCAAAGCCAAGCAGGAGGGAAAGACCCTGATCCAGCCTCGTGCAGGCGTGGCTCTGGTTAAGGATCACATTGAACTGCTGACCTACCTGCAGGACAAGGGCGGTGCTGACCTGCTGCCAACCACCATCGACAGCTACACTCGTCAGAACCGTTACAAAGAAGCGGAAGTCGGCATTCAGGAATCCGTCCGCGAAAGCAAATCCATGCTCAACGGTCTGCCGGTTGTCAACCACGGCCTGTATGCATGCCGTGATATCATCAACGAACTGGATACGCCGGTACAGATCCGCCACGGCACACCGGATGCCCGTCTGCTGACGGAAATCTCCTATGCGGCAGGCTTCACCAGCTATGAAGGCGGCGGTATTTCCTACAATATTCCGTACGCCAAGAATGTGCAGCTGGAAAAGACCATCCGCGACTGGCAGTACTGCGACCGCCTCACCGGTATCTATGAGGAAGCCGGCATCAGCATCAACCGGGAACCTTACGGTCCGCTGACCGGAACTCTGGTTCCGCCATGCATCTCCCACGCAGTTGCCATCATCGAATCCCTGCTGGCAGCCGAACAGGGCGTAAAGAACATCACCGTAGGTTACGGCCAGTGCGGAAACCTGGTACAGGACGTGGCAGCCATCCGTTCTCTGGGTTCCCTGACTGAAGAATACTTACATAAATATGGTTACGACGATGTGGAAGTCACCACCGTACTGCACCAGTGGATGGGCGGCTTCCCGCAGGATGAGGCCCAGGCCTTCTCCGTGATCTCCTGGGGCAGCACCATCGCCGCTCTGTCCAAGGCAACCAAGGTTATCGTAAAGACACCGCACGAAGCCATGGGTGTACCGACCAAGGAAGCCAACGCCCAGGGACTGCGCTGCACGAAGCAGATCATCAACATGCTGGGCGATCAGCAGTTATCCAACACCAGCCATGTAGTGCAGGAAATGATGATCATCTCCGCAGAAACCCGCTGCATCGTAGACAAAGTCTTCGAACTGGGCGAAGGAGATCTGGCTGTCGGTACGGTACGCGCCTTCCAGGCCGGCGTCATCGACATTCCGTTCGCACCGAGCAAATTCAATGCAGGCAAGATGTTGCCGGCAAGAGACAATGCAGGTGCCATCCGTATCCTGAACCCGGCAGGCGTTCCGCTCACCAAGGAACTGAAGGACTTCAACAAAGAAAAGATCGAGGAGAGAGCGCAGTACGAAAAGCGCCCTGCTTCCTTCCAGATGGTTATCGACGACGTATATGCAATCAGTAAGGGCCGTCTCGTAGGCCGCCCATGGAAATAGCAGCTTTCGCTGCTTCGGCTCCGTTTCGTCCTTATCTGACAGTAGATGAAAATTAAATTGACATACATTTATATGGCGGTGTGTGCTGTATAAACGATTTCGCAGGCGTCTTTCCGACGCCGAGGACTAAGTGCGTACAGCACACACCCGGCATAGAATTTGGAGGTAAATAGAATGAAAATCACAAAAGTAATTTGTTCCAAAGGCAGAACCGGTTTCTTCTTCGACGACCAGCGCGCCATCAAAGGCGGCGCTAAGGCCGACGGTTCTGCATATATCGGTCAGCCGGTCACTGCAGGTTTCTCTGCAGTCCGTCAGGCAGGCGAAGCCATCTCCGTGATGCTGGTTCTGGAAGACGGCCAGGTCGCTTATGGTGACTGTGCAGCCGTACAGTATTCCGGTGCAGGCGGCCGCGACCCGCTGTTCCTGGCAGAAGACTTCATTCCTGTCATCGAGAAGTATGTAGCTCCGACCCTGGCAGGCCACGAGATCACCAACTTCCGCGACATGTGCGCTGCAATGGAAGCCATCGAAGTGGAAGGCAAACGTCTCCACACCGCCATCCGCTACGGCGTATCCCAGGCTATCCTGGATGCTGTTGCCAAGGCAAACAAGAAGATGATGACAGAAGTCATCGCAGAAGAATACGGTCTGAAGCCGGAATACCGTCAGATTCCGATCTTCACCCAGTCCGGCGACAACCGGTATGACAATGCCGACAAAATGATCATGAAGGGCGCAGACGTTCTGCCGCATGCACTGATCAACAATGTGGACACCAAGCTGGGCAGAAACTGCGAAATCCTCATCGAATACATCAAATGGCTGTCCGCCAGAATCCAGCAGCTGGCTCCGTCCACTGAATACAAACCGGTACTGCACATCGACGTATACGGCACCATGGGCATGGCCTACGGCGTAAACAACTATGAAGCCATGGCTGACGCTCTGGAAAGAATGGTGGAAGCTGCCAAGCCGTTCAAGCTGCGGATCGAAGGTCCGATGGATGCAGAAGAAAGAGAAGCACAGATGCAGGCTCTGGCTGCACTGACCGCACTGGTTGACGAAAGAGGCATCGACGTGGAACTGGTTGCCGACGAATGGTGCAACACCCTGGAAGACATCAAGTACTTCGCAGACAATAAGGCCGGCCACATGGTGCAGATCAAGACCCCTGACCTGGGCGGCATCAACAATATCGCAGAAGCTGTCATCTACTGTAAGGAAAAAGGCATCGGCGCTTACCAGGGCGGTACCTGCAACGAAACCGACCGCTCCGCACAGGTTTGCGTAGACGTTGCCATGGCAACCCAGCCTGACCAGATTCTGGCGAAACCGGGCATGGGCGTAGATGAAGGCTACATGATCGTATTTAACGAAATGCAGAGAGTCCTGGCCATGATGCAGGCAAAGAACGCATAGGCATGCAGGCGGATTTTCTGAACAAAATCCATACTCCAGCTGGTTCAGCCGCGCACTCGTTTCCGGGTAGCGCGGCTCTTTCGCCCGATGAAATCGGACGTTTGGCGGTATCGGCGCTTCTGGGGGAAGTCTGGGCTTCGCCAAAGCCCGGTCTGGTGGACCGGGAAAACACCGGCGCCCATAAAGATATGACCTATCAGAACTTTGTGGACAGCGCCCGGGCGCTGCAGCACTGTTTCACTCAGTGCGCCCAAGCCGGCCAGCATCACTCTGACGACCTGCCGCTGCTGGCCGCAAGGCTGCGCTCCATCGGCCTGGCCGGTGAGGCAGCCATGTATCAGGCAACCGGCGGTGTCAATACCCATAAAGGAGCCATCTTCAGCATGGGTATCCTCTGCGCTGCCGCAGCGGCTGTTTCGCTGCATCAGACGAAATATGACGAAACACTGAAATCTCTGCAGTCTACTGCAGCATCCATCGCAGCCGAGCTTCTGGCAGATGACTCTGCAGAACAGACCAACGGGAAGCGCGTGCTGCAGGAAACCGGCACCGGCGGCATCCGCGCCGAGGCAAGCAGCGGATTTGATACCGCCTTCTCCGTCGGGCTGCCCTCACTGATCACCGCACTGGAAGCCGGCAGAAATACCAATGACGCCATGGTCTATACCCTGCTGCGGATCATCCATGCCACCGAAGACAGCAACCTGGTGCATCGCGGCGGCATAGAGGGGATGGATTTTGCGAAGCGGGAAGCCCGGAAGCTCACCGAAGGCGGCCCTGCCGCCATGAACCTTACGGCAGTCCGGGAAACAGACCGAAAATTCATCGAAAAAAATCTGAGTCCGGGAGGATCGGCAGACCTTTTGGCCCTGACCCTGTTCCTCAGTTTTCTGAAAGGCCCGAAAAGTTTTCAAAAAGAAAACTTTTGCTCCGATTGGGAAAACATTTTCTCAGATTTAGTATAAAATGTAATTATATGTATCATTCAGGTGCCGTGCAGACCGCAAAATGGGCTGCATTCCGAAGAAAACCCCAAATAATTGCAAAAAGTTTTCCCAAAACCCAGGAAAAGTTTTCAAAAAGAAAACATTTCCCCGATTTTGGAAAACCGCGACGCGGAGGCACCTGCGAAAAAAGGAGGAATTCCTGTGATCAAACAGAAAGCGTGCGCTGGAACGCTGGAATCCAGTGATATTTACGTAGAAATTGCGCCGGCAGCGGCAGGAAGCGGCATCAAGCTGAACCTGACGTCTGTGGTGATGCAGCAGTTTGGCGATCAGATCGAGTCAGTCATCCGCCAGACCCTGGACCAGCTGGATGTAAAAGATGCGGAACTGACCGTCAGCGACCGGGGTGCCGTGGACTGCACCATCCGCGCCAGAGTGGAAACGGCGGTTTGCCGCGGGAAAGGAGAGGAATAAAATGCGCAGAAGTATGTTGTTTTTGCCGGGCAACAGCCCGAACATTCTGCTGAATGCCGATTTTTTAGGATCGGACAGCATTATCCTGGACCTGGAAGACGCCGTGGCACCGACGGAAAAAGACGCTGCCCGGATTTTGGTCAGAAACGCCATCACCTCCCTGGGCTACACCCGTGAAGTCATCGTCCGGATCAATCCGGTGGAAAGCCCATACTGGCAGAAGGATCTGCGGGCAATCATCCCTGTGAAACCGGATATGATCATGCCGACGAAAGTGGGCTGTGCGGCAGATGTAAAGATCGTGGCCGACTTCATTACCCAGCTGGAAAAGGAATTCGGCATGGAAGAAGGTGGCGTGAAGATGATCCCGCTGATCGAAACAGCACTGGGTGTGGAAAACGCCTATGCAATCGCTTCGGCAGATCCCCGGGTGACAGCCATCTTCCTGGGCGGTGAAGACTTCACTGCCGATATGCGCTGCAAACGGACCAAGGAAGGTACGGAGATTTTCTACGCCAGAAGCCGCATGGTGCTGGCAGCCAGAGCAGCCGGTGTGGATGTTTACGATACGCCGTGGACCGATGTGGAAGACTATGACGGCCTCATTGAAGATGCCAAGTTTGCCAAGAGCCTGGGCTTCACCGGCAAGTCCTCCATTTCCCCTCGTCATATTCCGTTTATCAATGAAGTCTTCAGCCCCACCGAAGAAGAGATTCAGTATGCCCGCGATGTCTTTGCATGCATCGAAAAGGCCAAAGCCGAAGGCAAGGGCGTGGTTTCTCTGCGGGGCAAGATGATTGATGCGCCGATTGTGGCTCGCGCCCGTCAGGTACTGGAAGCGGCAGAAGCCATCCGAGGAGGGAAATAAAATGAGCAAACTGGTAAAAGATATTAAAGAAGCCATCCGTCTTTCCGGACTGAAGGACGGCATGACCATCTCCTTCCATCACCATCTGCGGAACGGAGATATGGTGGCAGTCATGGTTCTGGACGCCATCTGTGAACTGGGGATCAAAGATCTGAACGTGAATATCAGTTCCAT
>JAQXSU010000013.1 GCA_029219125.1 Bacillota bacterium | reverse complement strand
CCTCCGTTTCTTCATCCAGTGCTCTGTCTATTATAACAGGAATGCCCAGCGTAGAAAAGCGTGTTTCCAGCATTTCCAGCTGTTTTTGTGCGTTGTCCCCGGAAACAGCACGAGCCGGAAGAATGGCAATCCCTGCGCCGTTCGAAACAACGGATCTGTAATCCGGCGAAGAATAATCTTCTTCCGAAAGTACGGTCAGATCCTTTGCACCAAGCTTTTCCAGGAAAAGCGCCGTGGTTTCCGCACCGGTCCAGATGGTCTGACCGGACATGGTCACACCGGCCATGGAATCACCGGGTACAGAGATGAGAATCATCTCCTTGTCGGAGCCTGCCGGAACTTCCGTCCCCTCCGGAACCAGAAGGTATTTTACAGTGTTGTTTTTATATAAGGCCCGGGTGATCTCACTCTGGGTTTTGGCGATGGCGTTTCCTTCTTCGTCATACTCGACCGGATCAGCATCTGTGCTCTGCGTTTCTTCGTAATGGATTTTCGACCCCTGTTCCAGGTTTATCTCCAGCATCCGTATCCCGTCGTTATATTCATAGAGCTTAAAAAGCGCCGCGTGGTTCACCTCCACTTCATCGGCATAATCCAGGCCGATGATCTCGGCATCCTGGTTTTCCGGTTTCTTCAACTCTGTTTTTTCCGTCTTTTTATCTGCCGGTTTTTCTGCACCTTTTATGTAAGGGTAAATCGTATACGTTACCCAGTGCGGGCTGGACATGGCAACGGTTCGCCCTGAAATCTCATTGTTGGCATTCATCTCAACCGGAATGAGAAATCTGGAATTTCCGGTTCCAATTCTGTCAAAGGTCTGACCGGATGCCTTTACCTTGTCATAACTCGTGCTGCTGAACTCGATATCAGCATAGGCCTGACCGTTCTTCACGGTAATCTGATTGCACTTGATGTATGCGAGTCTTCCGGTTCCTCCGGACCAACGGAAACTTTCACAGGCATACGTCCCGTCTTTCAGGGAGGTGCTGCTGTCGATTCGGATCGTTCCTGCCGTCGGACTGTTGGAAGTCTCTTTTCCCGGTTCCGTTTCCTTCTCCGGTTTCTGTTCCGGCTCTGTTACCGGTTCTTTTTCTGTTTCGTTTTTTTCGTCGTTTTCTGTAGAAGTCTCTTTTTCTTTCTCGATTTCTGCTTTTCTTTCTTCGCTGGAATAGAAAATCATTTTATGTTCATACCAGTTCCCTGATTTCACCGCATGGGCAGCTACGGTAAATTCCTGATCCAGGGCCGGAATCTCCATGGTATAAGTGTATTTTCCGTCTGCTTCCTCATACTTCACATACGCAGAAGGATCCGCTGCCATGGCTTCCTCCACGGTCCCCAGTCGCAGGTAATCATACCCGGTTCCTGTCAGGGCAAAGGTCACTCTCATGACGCCGTTTTCCACCTTCAGCGTTACATTTTTCCTGCCTTCTTCATCCTGCACCAGATAGAACATTCTGTTATCGGTATCTGCAGGAATCACATATTCGCCATCCGCAAACGCCGTTTCTGTTGCTGTTTCCTCCCCCATGTCCGAAAAAAGGTCGGTTTCAGCCAACGCGAAACCGACCTGTGAAAAAATCAGGGTGAAAAACAATATGAATGATACAGCAGCTTTCTGAATGCTTCTCATCAATTCACTCCTCTAACCATGAAATACCTACTTGATCTTTACAGACTTCTTCGTTGTCCAGTCTGAGTAGCACACGCCATCCGCTGTTTTCTTATAGGACCGGATTCTGAAATAGTATGTCTTTCCTTTTTTCAGACTTTTTATGGTCCTGGAAACCGTGGAAGCCTTTTCGATCTTTACCGTCTTGGCGGACTTGAATGTGGATGAGGTTCCATACTGAATTTCATAACCGGTGACTGCCTTCTTGGTCCATTTCACAGTGGCTTTGGACGTTCCGGCAGTTACAGAAGAAAGCTTTGGTTTCGCTACAGTGATGTTCTTTGCGGCAACCACATTGCTCCAGTCGGAATATGCCTGAAGTCCGTCGATTGTGATGATGCTTCTTACCTTCAGATAGTAGGTGTCACCCTTTTCCAGATAGACCTTGGCTGATGTGGTGTTCTGTCCTTCTGCGATGGTTTCGATTGGGACAAGATCCGTAAACTCCGCATCGTATGCGCATGCGATTTCATATCCGGAAATATAAGGTTCCTCTGCTTTGGTCCATTTGAGGCGAAGGGTGTCGCCCTGTATGGTATAGCTGACCTTTACCGGCTGCGGAAGCACATTGTAGAACACAATGACTCTGTCATACCATTTGGTTCCTCTTGCGGAAAGCTGAATTGGCGTATTGAGCGCTTCCACAGGTACTTCGTAGGAATACTTTCCGTCCGCATCCTCTTTATAAGGGATAAAGGCAGCTGCGTTCGGGTTTGACGCCTCCAGGGCAGCTGCTTCTTCCGAAGATCCCAGATACAGCTTGCTGTAGCCATCTCCGCTGAGACGGATGGTTGCTGTGATTTTTCCATCCTTCACAATAGCCTGGCAGGTACCGTTATCCTCCGGGGTGATTTTAAACATCTTTGTGTTGGTCATCACACCAAATGTATACGTACCGTCTTCCAGGGCCGCATCTCCTGCTGCAGCAGAGGATGTATCTGCGAAGGCCGTCATGCCAGTTGTAAAAATCATGGCAAAACATAATATTGTGCATAGAATTCGTCTCAGGTTCTTCATTTTTCTATCTCCCGTAAAAACAGTATATTCCGTAATAAAACAGCAATTACTTCGTGGTTACCTTCTTGGCGGTGCTCCATTTGGAGTAAACCTTCTTGCCGGATGGTGTCTTTTTATATGTTCTGACCTGAACATAGTACGTCTTTTTGGAACTGAGATTCTTTACTGTGAAGGTCTTTCCGGCCTTCGCGCTTCTTACTTTTGCAGTGGTAAGCTTGCTCTTTGATGTGGCGTATCTGTATTCATAACCGGACATTCCGCTCTTGGCGGTGATCTTCACGGTGAATGCCTTCTTCGCGGATTTCACGGTGGCGGTGGTTGACTTAGCCACGGCAGCCTTGCCGATGGCTGCTTTGGCGTTCTTTACAGCCACGTCCTGTACTGCTTTGAGTTCACCTAATCCGATAATCTGGCTTGTCTGTTCAAACCCGGCTGCTTCAAAGGCTTCTCCCCATTCTTCAGCCATGTCGTTGTTGGCGTGGTCGCCTGCAACGATCATATAAGGGCGGAGAATTACTTTCTTGAAACCTGCCGCCTTCACAGCTGCAATTACATTTTCGAGAGTCGTAGATTCCGGGGCTCCGTCAACGGTTCCAACGAATGCGTTTGCGTATCCGTTGTCATCATAAATCTTCTGAATTTCCTCATATAATACTTTCGCATCGTGATGGGTTCCATGGCCCATATATACGAAGGCCGTTTCTTTGTTCGCTTTTGCCTCTTCAACACTCATGCCTGCTTCTTTTGCAGTATCTGCATACAGTGCTTCGGAAACAGTTTTCGTATCAGCAGAGTTGGAGCAGATTGGTTTCGCAACGATGATCTGCTTAAACTTGGACTCATACTTCTTTACGGACTCTACGATTTCATCATATTCTGCACCGGCCATCAATGTAGTAGGCTGTACGACAACTACCTGAACCTTATTCTTGATTGCACGTTCGAGAGCCTGATCCATGTTGTCAATCTTGATGCCATCCCGGGCCTGAATGTGATTGATAATAATCTGAGATGTAAACGCTCTTCTTACTGAAAAGCTGGAACTTGCCTTTTCCAGTGCCTTTTCCAATGCACCGATGGAAGCAATGCGGTTATCATTGTAGCTGGTACCGAAGCTTGCAACCAGGAGCTCGTAATCGCCAATCTTGTCTGCATTTCTGGCATTATCCTTCGATGCATCCCCGGTATCTTCTGCGAAATATTCATATCCGCCTTTTTCTTCCTCTTCGTCCTTGTAATAGCCGAAGCCTTCCACCTGCTTCTGCTCTTCCTCCGTTAAGGCAGCCCATGCCTTACCGGCCGCTTCACAGAGGGCATCTGTGCCTTCTGTTCTTTCCTGATAGTAGATTGCGCTGGTCAGTGCGGATACCAGAGCCGGCGTGTACTTTACAGTCAGAACTGCCTTAGACGCATCACTGAAATTATGCCATCCGTCGTTGGCAGGGTCCGATGCACCTTCCCAGTATACACTGTATGGCATTGCCGTTCCCAGCTTGGAAACCGGAATTTCAAAGGTGAATGTACTTACAAATTTTTCTCCTGCAGGCGTAACCACTGCAGAAACAGCGGCTTTTTCTTTCTTCGCTGTTGTTGCATCCTGTGATACCAGTGCGAACTTGGTCGTCTTTACCTTCTGTGGAGTCGTCGTAAATGTAATCTTTGCCGTTCCCTGATACTTGTCGATCTCGATGCTTGTGGATCCTTCAGCCGGGGAGAACATTCCCAGACCGGATACGATGTCAGAGGCCTTTGTTTCCGAGATAACTGGTGCCGGTGTTGCGGTGCTGACTGCATCGGTATCCGTCCCGGCAAACGCCAGGGTCGGAACACTGACCGTGAATACCATTGCTGCAGCGAGAACGAATGATAAAAATTTCTTTTTCATTTGATTCCTCTCTTTCTTTCCATAAATTGATTGATTTTCATTTAATCTAATCAGTTTCAGAGTACAAAAATAACCCTTACTTTTTCAAAAAAGCAAGAGCTGGTATTCAGTCTGACATATAATCAATATTTGCTTTGATTCATGCTTTCTTCGGAAGCTGTTTACCAAACTCTTTCCCAGCAGGTTTCCTGACTCAGGTATCTTCTCCATTCCGCGCCTTCTCAGGCTTTCGCCCAATGACATATTGCGGATGAATCCTCCATTACAGTGACCGGATCGTTCGGGATTTTCACCCGATTCCCTATTACCCTCGAAACGAGGCACTGGTTAGATTAAATATTTTGTTGACGTAAACATTATATGACTTTTCCTGACAGCCGTCAACCCCATCGCAGAAGAAAAAATGAGCACCGCCGGACCGGATTTCCAGCCGACAGTGCTCTGTTTTTCAATGCATATTATTTACATATGATTTACATCTTATTTTTCTTCTTCCGCCTTATGAGCTTCGATAATCTTCTGTGCCAGGTTGTTTGGAACTTCTTCGTACTTGTCAAAGGTCATTACGAAGGAACCTCTGCCCTGGGTCATGGCTCTCAGATCGATGGCATAGCTGAACAGTTCTGCCTGCGGTGCTTCCGCCAGCAGTTTCTGTCCGCCGTCTGCCGTCGGTTCCATACCCAGAATCTTACCTCTTCTCTTGTTCATGTCGCCCATAACGTCGCCCATGTAGTTGTCCGGAATATAGATTTCCATCCGCATAATCGGCTCCAGCAGGCAAGGTTTCGCTTCTACGATACCTTTCTTGAATGCCAGAGATGCAGCGATCTTGAAGGATACTTCGTTGGAGTCTACATCGTGGTAGGAACCATCATACAGAACAGCCTTTACACCGGTTACCTTGCAGCCGGTCAGAGGACCCTTGGCCATGCATTCCAGCAGACCCTTTTCTACTGCAGGAACGTAGTTCTTCGGAACGGATCCGCCGAACAGTTCTTCAGAGAATTCAAATTCCTTATCGGTCGGGGAGAACCGGATATGTACGTCACCATACTGGCCTGCACCGCCGGACTGCTTCTTATGCTTACCCTGTACATCAGAGTTGCCCTTGATGGTTTCTCTGTATGCGATCTTCTGCGGAACGGTCTTCACGGAAACACCGAACCGATCTTTCAGCTTGGCCAGAATGATGGACAGCTGCATGTCGCCCTGTCCGCCCAGCAGCGTCTGATGGGTTTCTGTATTTCTTTCCACCACGAAGGACGGGTCTTCTTCTCTCAGCTTCGCCAGGCCGGATCCCATCTTTTCTTCGTCGCCCTTATCTGCAGGTTCAATTGCGATAAAGTAGGACGGGGAAGGATAATCCAGCGGCAGATAGCGGATGATGTCATTCTTGTCGCAGAGGGTATCTCCGGACTGGGTATACTGCAGCTTTGCTACCGCAACGATATCGCCGGCTTCTGCATAGTTCAGCTCCTGCTGGCTCTTACCTCTCAGGAAGAACAGCTTACCCAGCTTTTCTGCCTTGCCGGCTCTTTCGTTATAAACTTCATCGCCGGAATTCAGCTTACCGGTTACAACCTTCAGTACAGAGATCTTACCTACAAACGGGTCAACGATGGTCTTGAATACGAATGCGGATACCGGTGCATCTACAACAGAGAGTCTTTCTACCGGTTCGTTATTATCATTGAAGCCATGGTACGGACCATGCTGCAGCGGAGTCGGTACATAGGTTACCAGCAGGTCTAACAGACCTTCCAGACCATGTCCCAGCTCAAATGCAGAGGAACATACCGGAACGATACCGCCGTCTGCGATACCCTTCTTCAGGCCGTTCAGAATTTCTTCTTCTGTAAAGTCTTCCCCTTCGAAGTACTTTTCCATCAGTTCTTCGTCAGCCATTGCAATGGCTTCCTTTAATTCTTCGTCAATCTCTGCGGACAGCGGCCAGCTGAACGGAATCAGCTTTTCACCGAACTTGTCCTTCAGTTCGCCGAATGTCTTGTAGAAGTCGAATTCGTCCTTATCTCTCTTATTGATAACGATAAATCTTGGTCTCTTGTATCTTTCGCATGCCTTCCATGCTGCTTCCGTACCAACCTGAATACCGGAACCTGCATCTACCATGATGACTGCAGCTTCTGCAGCACGCAGTGCGGCATTTACTTCTCCGACGAAGTCGAAGTATCCCGGAGTATCGATGAAGTTGATCTTGTTTTCTTTCCACAGGATTGGAACTACGGAAGTATTGATGGAGAAACCTTTTTCGATTTCCATCTTATCGTAGTCGGATACGGTGTTACCGTCTTCCACTTTACCCATTCTGTTGGTAACGCCAGTTGCCAGCAGGGCAGCTTCCAGGAATGTGGTCTTGCCGCATCCGCCATGCCCAAGTAAAGCAACGTTTCTTATAGTTTCGCTCGTATAGCCTTTCATAGAATTCGGACCTCCCAAATAGATTTACAACTATCCTCATTGTATCAAAAATATAACAATATTGCAACGATTATTCTTTCATCCGCGCCACAATCACAACAGAAGTCAGAATCAGCGCGCATCCGGCCAGGGTCGGCATGCTCAGCGCCTCATCATAAATCAGCACGCCCACCACCAGACTGGTGATTGGCTCAAAGGTGCTGAGGATCGCCGCATTCTGCGCACCGATCAGATGAACCCCCTTCTGGTACGGCAGCACCGCCACCACAGAAACCAGCAGCGCCGTCACCAGCGCAATGCACCAGGCTGCCGGCGTAATCCGCAGCGTAAACTGATCCATGGCCAGCGTCAAGCCCAGAATCAGCACGCTGCCCACCGCATGCATATAAAAAATCAGCTTCATGGGGTGCATGTTCCGGATTTCTCCGTGCCCCAGATATATGGTATAAAATGAATAGGTCAGGCCCGACGCAAACGCAAGCAGCAGCCCCACAGGGTCAATGGCACCGCTCTCCCCGCCGCTGTAAAACAGCAGGATGCCGCCGAAACACAGCCCTGCGCAGAATATTTTCATCAGACTGACTTTTTCCCGCAAAAAAATCATACTGCCCAGGATTACGAAGACCGGATAAACGAAATGTACCGTAGTGGCGATTCCCGTCGGGATATAGTTGTAGGCGCAGAACAGGAATACAGTCGTCCCGCCATAGCCGAAAATCGTTATGAGCAAAATCTGTCCGCCCTCTTTTTTCGTTATACCCAAAGGAATTTTTTTCGCCCGGAGCCAGATATAAAGGGGAGGCACCACCAGCACATACCGCAGGAACGCCGTCATGATGGAGTTGCTTCCCCCTGCATTTATGCTCTGTACGAAAAGCGGCACCAGCCCGAAGACCACCGCCGATAATATCACAAGTCCGAATCCTTTCGCTCTCTGGCTCATTTTACATACCTCCAACAATACCATTGCTACCATCTTACTACATTTTTCCTGTCCTGTCCACCTCACGGCTGGTGATTTGCAGCCGAAAGAATCTACTTCCCCCACCTGCTTCCTTTTCCGCCGGAATCGTGATACAATACTTTCAAAACAAATATTTTTTCAGAACACACCTTTCGAAAGGAAACAGAATATGGACCACTTTGAGAACGACAGGAAGCCGCTGTCTGCATCGGACCAGCTTCTTCAGGATCTGATTCGCTTTGATACCACAACAGAAGTCAGCCCGGAGAAACCCGCCATCGACTATATCCGAACACTGCTGGAAAAGGAAGGCATCGAAACGGAAACCTTCTTCCGGACCGAAGAACGCCCCAATCTTCTGGCTACCATAAAAAGTGAATGCGCCCAGCTGCCGCCGCTTCTGTTGTATGGCCACATCGATGTGGTTCCAACAGAAGGACAGAAATGGACGAAGGATCCTTTCGCGGCAACTGTCAGTGAAGGATACATCTGGGGAAGAGGCGCCCTGGATATGAAAGGTGAACTGGCCATGTTTCTCGCCGCTGTGATCCAGATCAAGAGAGAAAAGATTCCTCTGCCTTTTGACCTGAAACTTCTTGTGGTCAGCGATGAAGAAGGCACCGGCAACTGGGGAATGGCCTTCCTGGTCAGGGAGCATCCCGAAATCTTTAGCGGCATTCGATTTGCGCTGGGAGAAATCGGCGGATTTTCCATGGGCATCTCCGGAAAGAAAATGTACCCCGTCATGATTGCGGAAAAGCAGTTTGCGCATCTGAAGATCACGGCGGAAGGAGAAGGAGGACACGGTTCCCTCTCCCACACCAACACGGCCATGGAACGGCTCTGTAGAGCAGTGGAAAAGCTGTCCTCACAGAGTCTTCCGGTACGCATTACGCCGCCTGTCGAGATGATGATCGAATCCATGGCCGCCGCCCTGGACGGTGTGGAAGCCATGGTTCTGAAACTCCTGCTGAAGTCTTCTCTGACAGACAAGGTTCTCGGCCTTCTGGGCAAACAGCTGGAACTCTTCAAACCCCTTCTCCATAACAATATCAACGTGACAATCATTGAAGGTGGAAGCGCTGTCAATGTGATTCCATCCCGGGTCAGCTGCCATTGCGATGTCCGCCTGGTACCGGGCTGTACCTTGGAAGAAGCCATCAAAGATATTGAATCCGTCATCGGCTCCTCTTATGAAATTGAAGTGGTGGAATATGATAAGGGGGCAGAAACGCTGGATCTGACACTGCTGGATTCCCTGTTTGCAGCCCTGCGAAAAAAGGATCCTGAAGCGATACCAGTGCCCTTTGTGGCCACCGGTGTTACAGATGGGCGTTTTTTATCGCTTCTGGGGATACAGACCTATGGATTCACACCGATGGATCTGCCGGAAGATCTGGATTTTACATCTCTGATTCATGCTGCAGACGAAAGGCTCCCCGTGGGTGCCGTGGATTTCGGGAAAGATATTCTCGTGGATTTTATCTGCCATGCGTATGCAGCGCAAATGGAAGGCCAAAATGGAAGGCCAGAAATGAAGGGATGAGCGTATGGAGATACCAACCGAAAAAGCAAACTATACCTATCTGCTCCGCTGCGGCGACGGCAGCCTCTACTGCGGCTGGACCAATGATCTGGAAAGGCGACTGGCGGCCCATAATGCCGGCACCGGCGGCAGATACACCAGAAGCCGCCGGCCGGTGGAACTGGCCTGGTATACTGTCAGTGAGACAAAGCAGCAGGCCATGCGCCTGGAAGCCCGCATCAAACAGCTTCGCCGCAGCCAGAAAGAAGCCCTGGTCTGCGGGGAAGTGCAAATTGGTGAATACGACCTGAGAAAATAAACAAAATGACGAAAAAAGTAGACAATAGGTCTACTTTTTTCTGTATTTTGTCTATAATTCGTTTTCTTACCGCTGGAATACCTTCTCCCCGCCGATCCAGGTAGCATCGACCTTCACCTGGTCGATCTCTTCGGCGGGAATCTCCAGTACATCCCGGTCCAGTGCGATGAAATCTGCCGCATAGCCCTCCTTCAGCATGCCCACATCGGTGAAGCCCAGCAGCGGTGCAGCTTCCCGGGTATACAGCTGGATGGCGGTTCGGATGTCCAGCTTATGGCGCTGGCCGCATTCATGGCCGTTCCATGCCTTTCTGGTCACCGCACCTTTCAGATTGGCGAAAGGCTCGGACGGTGTGGCCCAGCTGGTGGCCGGAGAATCGGTGCTGAGGGCGAACCGGACGCCCAGCGCCTGCCAGTCGGCCAGCGGGTAGTTGTCACAGATCCGCTCCGGCTGCAGATTCTTCTCATAGCTTTCAATCTCCGAGTACAGGAAGATCGGCTGGGTCGCCCAGGCGATACCGGAGGCAGCAGCCCGCTCCATGGCCTGCCGGGTCGGCATAGCCACATGCTCCATGCGTACGGACGGAACCGCAGGGTCCTCCATCCACGGCTTCTCCTGCCAGGTCAGATCCACTACACGATCAATGGCGCGGGCACCCATGGCGTGAACCGAAAGCTGACATTTATATTTTTTGCAGACTGCCATGGCATCCAGGATTTCCTTTTCCGTGCAGACCGGCATGCCGTATTCCGGCTCCTTACATCCGCCTTCCACCGGCAGATACGGCTGATCGCACCAGGCCGTCCGTCCGGATACGCTGCCGTCTCCCAGCAGCTTGATGCCGGAAATGCGGAACTGTCCGTTGGCGTTGAAATACGGACTGTCTGCCAGGATTTCTTCTCCGTGTCTTTCCACCAGATACCAGCCCAGATAAGCTGCAGAACGGTTGCGGAAACCTTTGCGGATTGCAGTACCATAGATGTCTCCGAAACGGGCACCAATGGATTCTCCCATATCAGACACGGTTGTCACACCCTGGGACACCAGAATTTTTCCCAGAGCCACCAGGTCGTCGGAGATGTCTTCATCGGTTTTTTCCGGAATCAGCTGCATCGCCAGACGGGTGGCGTTTTCATAGAGAATACCGTCCGGCTCTCCGTTTTCATCTCTTCCGATCTTGCCGCCTTCCGGATCCGGCGTATCCTTCGTAATGCCGGCCAGCTGCAGTGCGCAGCTGTTGACTGCGCAGATGTGCGTGCAGGTTCGCTGCACCACCACCGGGCTGTCGCTGCAGCCCCGGTCCAGATCATACCGGTTTGGTGCACGGCCTTCCGCCAGCTTTCCTTCATCGTATCCCCAGCCCTGAATCCACTGCCCGGCGTCCTGATCTGCCCGGACCTTCTGAATGGCCAGAACCAGATCCTCGATGGAATAAATGGACGGCGGCAGCACGGAAATCTGCGTCGCGAAATCTGCCAGCATGGTCGCATGCATATGACAGTCCACGAAGCCCGGGAGAATACGTTTTGCACAGAAATCCACGACTTCAGCAGCCTCGCCCCGCAGAGCCGCAGCCTCCTCATCCGAGCCCACCCAGGCGATCCGGCCATCCTTTACCGCCATGGCCTGGGCATAGGGTCTTTCCTCATCCGACGTAAAAATATTACCATTGATATAGAGCGTATCGTATTTCATCTTCTGCCTCCTCGCGAAATTTATGCGTTTACAGGTTATAATTACGCCTCGCCGATATATTCATCATAGGTGCACAGACGGTCGGTGAGCTTGCCGTCAGCACTGATTTCCATAATTCGGTTTGCCACGGTCTGAATGAATTCATGGTCGTGGGACGCAAACAGCACGTTGCCCTTGAAGGCAATCAGGCCGTCGTTGACTGCAGTGATGGATTCCAGGTCCAGATGGTTGGTCGGCTGGTCCATAATCAGTACGTTGGAGCCGAAGAGCATCATGCGGGACAGCATGCAGCGAACCTTTTCACCACCGGACAGCACCTGTACTTCCTTGTATACGTCGTCGCCGGAGAAAAGCATTCTGCCAAGGAACCCTCTCATGAAGGATTCTGTGGTTTCGCGGGTGTACTGGCCCAGCCATTCCACCAGGTTCATCTTGCAGCCGTTGAAGAATTCGGAGTTGTCCAGCGGCAGGTAGGAAGTGGTGATGGTGACACCCCACTTGAAGGAACCTTCGTCCGGTTCCATTTCGCCCATGAGAATCTTAAACAGGGTGGTGTTGGCGATTTCGTTTTCGCCTACGAAGGCAATCTTATCGTCCTTGTTTACACGGAAGGAAACGTTATCCAGAACCTTCACGCCGTCGATAGTCTTGGAGATACCTTCTACAGTCAGGATTTCCTTGCCTGCTTCTCGGTCCATGTTGAATCCTACGAACGGATATCTTCTGGAAGATGCCGGCATTTCTTCTACAGTCAGCTTATCCAAGAGCTTACGTCTGGAAGTTGCCTGCTTGGACTTGGACTTGTTGGCGCTGAATCGCTGAATGAAGGCCTGCAGTTCCTTAATCTTTTCTTCGTTCTTCTTGTTCTGGTCGCGGATCATCTTCTGAATCATCTGGGAAGATTCGTACCAGAATTCGTAGTTACCTACGTACATCTTGATCTTACCGTAGTCTACGTCCACGATGGAGGTGCAGACTGCGTTGAGGAAGTGACGGTCATGGGATACTACCAGTACAGTACCAGGGTATTCCATCAGGAAGTCTTCCAGCCAGTCGATAGCCTTTACGTCCAGGTGGTTGGTTGGTTCGTCCAGCAATACGATGTCAGGATTTCCGAACAGTGCCTGTGCCAGCAGAACCTTAACCTTTTCCTTGGCGGTCAGGCTGCTCATAGGCATATATAAAATATCTTCGGACAGACCCAGACCCTGGATCAGGCGGCTTACGTTGGATTCCGCTTCCCAGCCGTCCATTTCTGCGAATTCCCCTTCCAGTTCCGCTGCACGGATCCCGTCTTCATCGGTGAATTCTTCCTTCATATAGATTGCGTCCTTTTCCTGCATTACCTGGTACAGGCGGGCATTGCCCTGGATTACGGTATCCAGAACGGTAAATTCGTCAAATGCGAAGTGGTCCTGCTTCAGCACGGACATACGGGTGTGCGGCTTGATGGATACATTACCGGTGGATGGTTCCAGGTCGCCGGACAGAATACGCAGGAAAGTGGACTTTCCTGCACCGTTGGCACCGATGATGCCGTAGCAGTTTCCTGCGGTAAACTTCAGGTCTACATCCTTAAACAGATACTGGCCGCTGAAGTTCAGACTGACATTTGTAACTGTAATCAATTTCAAATACTCCTTTTCTCTCTTATCGCAAAAACCTCCTGCCGTTCAGCCTTGCAGCCTTCACTCGTCTGGGGCAGGAGGTTTTATTTTTTTCATTTTCCTAGAATTCCGCAGTCTTCGGCGTTCTCGGGAACGGCAGTACGTCACGGATGTTGCTCATGCCGGTGATGTACATGATGATTCGTTCGAAGCCCAGGCCGTAGCCGGAATGCTTCACGCCGCCATACTTTCTCAGGTCCAGATACCACCAGTAGTCCTCTTCCTTCAGACCCAGCTCTGCCATCCGTGCCGTCAGCACGTCATAGCGTTCTTCTCTCTGGGAACCGCCGATGATTTCGCCGACGCCCGGTACCAGCAGGTCGCAGGCAGCAACCGTCTTTCCGTCGTCGTTGAGACGCATGTAGAAGGCCTTGATATCCTTCGGATAGTCGGTAACAAAGACCGGCTTCTTGAAGATTTCTTCGGTCAGGTAACGCTCATGCTCCGTTTGCAGATCGATGCCCCATGCCACAGGATACTGGAACTCCTTGCCGGACTTCAGCAGCAGATCCACTGCCTCTGTATAGGTCACACGGCCAAAGTCAGAGTTTACGATGTGGTTCAGACGGTCCAGCAGACCCTTGTCCACGAAGCTGTTGAAGAACTGCATCTCTTCCGGCGCATTCTCCAGCACATAGTTGATGATATATTTGATCATGGCTTCTGCCACTTCCATGTTCCGTGCCAGATCTGCAAATGCCATTTCCGGCTCGATCATCCAGAATTCGGAAGCATGCCGTGCCGTGTTGGAATTTTCCGCACGGAAGGTCGGTCCGAAGGTATAGATGTTCCGGAATGCCAGTGCAAATGTCTCTGCTTCCAGCTGTCCGCTGACGGTCAGATTGGTCTCCTTGCCGAAGAAGTCCTGGCTGTAATCGATGTTTCCGTCTTCTGTCCGCGGCAGATCTTCCAGCGGCAGGGTGGTGATACGGAACATTTCACCGGCGCCTTCACAGTCACTGCCTGTGATGATCGGAGTATGCACATAGACGAAGTTCTGTTCCTGGAAGAACTTATGGATGGCATAGGCCACCAGGGAACGAACACGGAATACCGCCGCGAAGGTATTGCTTCTCGGTCTTAAATGTGCGATCTCCCGCAGGAACTCCATGGAATGGCGCTTTGGCTGCAGCGGATAATCCGGCGTAGAGGTTGCCTCCACCGTAATCTCTCTGGCTTTGATCTCAAACGGCTGCTTCGCCTGCGGCGTCAGAACCACGATACCCTTTACAGCCAGTGCAGTGGCCACATACGCCTTGCTGATCTCTTCGAAATTATCGAGGAACTCTTCTTCATATACCACCTGTACAGACTTGAAGAAGCTTCCGTCGTTCAGCTCGATGAAGCCGAACTTATTGGAGCTGCGGTTGTTTCTGACCCAGCCCTGAATGAGAACCTCCTGATCCGCATACTCTGCTGCATTTCTGAACAGCTCTCTTAACAAAATTTCTTTCATCTCTACTCTTCCTCTTTTTCGCTTTTTGTTTTCCGGCCGGCTTTTCCCCTCGGGCTCCGAACCGGAAACTCCCGTACCTTTTATTATAGTGTACCCGCCGTCCGGAAGTCAACATGAATATTGACATTCCCTGCTTCTCCACCTATAATAATCTGTAATTTCCATATCTTTTATACTTTTATCGGAGGTAAATCATGACTGAAATACAGTGCCTGACGCTGGCGCAGCTGGCAGATGAAGATGACGGATTCCGCAGTACGTTCCTGACCGGCAATGCCCAGAACCTTACGGCGATGACAGGATGCACTGCAGTGATCGCGCCAAAGGGTGCAGTCTGCGGTGTGGACGTGCGGGGAGGTTCCCCGGGGACCCGGGATACTGATGCACTCAATCCAATATGCAACAGGGAAGCAGTACACGGCATTCTGCTTTCCGGCGGCAGCGCTTACGGTCTGGATGCCGCCGGGGGTCTGATGCAGCTGCTGGAGGAAAAAGGCATAGGCCGTGATGTGGGTGTTACAGTGGTTCCCAATGTCTGCTGCGCCGTCCTCTTTGACCTGAAATGCGGAGATTATCGAATTCGCCCCGATGCAGCCATGGGCCGGGCAGCAGGAGAAGCAGCGTTTCTCCGTCAGCCCTTTCACAGCGGCAACTACGGTGCGGGAACCGGTGCTACAGTAGGAAAGCGGAACGGACTGGAAAACGCCATGAAAGGCGGATTGGGCAGTGCGGCGTTTCGTTACGGCAGGCTCTATGCCGCGGCGATCTTCGCCGTCAACTGTGTCGGTGACGTGGTGGAAAACGGTCAGATCCTCGCCGGTGCGAGAAAGGCCGGGAGCATGGATTTTGCGGGAAGTGAGGAACTGATTCTGCAGACCGCCGAGACCGAAAAAGATCTTTTCAGCGCCCGACCGGATCGGACGGAAGGCGACGGTAATACAGTCATCGGCGTCATTCTGACCAATGCAGATCTCACGAAAACCCAGGTCACCCGTCTGGCATCTCAGGGACACAATGCCATTGCACGCACTGTTTATCCGGCCCACTCCATCTACGACGGAGACACTGTTTTCGCCATGGCTTCCGGCGAAGTTTCCGCCTCGCAGGATGCAGTGGGCATTCTGGCTGCCCGTGCTGCACAGGAAGCCATACTGGATGCAGTGCGTTCTGCACAGAGCTGGGGTTCCTGTCTTTCTGTTTCGGACAGAGCCTGCGGCTCCGTTGGATAAAAAAACAGCACATCAGGCAGCCATTCCGGTCATCTTGATGTGCTATCTTTTTGTCCGTTGCCGTGTGGTAATTCAGACAATCTGCTTTCTCTATTCTTTATCTATTCTTTATCTCTTCTCTTTCCGAATGCGAGCAGGAGCAGCCCGATTCCTGCTGCAATCATCAGTACAATCCATCCTGCAGGCTGAGATTCATCACCGGTTTTTGGAATATGTGTGCCGCTTTCCTTTTCTGCATCGGAATCTTCTCTGCTTCCTAACGCGACATCCATATCATCCACCCTTACCCATTGTGCATAGAGTACCTCTACGCCGTCTTCCAGTGGAATTTCGCTTCCTGCCGGATAGAACTTTCCTGTCCCGTCCGGTTTGGTATTCCAGCCGATGAACTTATACCCTTCCTTTTCAAATGGATTATCTCCAGCTGTGTTTTCTCCGTCAGCGGCTCCATCGACGATTGTTTGTCCATTGCTTCCTGCGGTTCCGCCGTTTCCGTCATAAATCAGCGTCGGTTTTTCCGG
The DNA here is from genome assembly GCA_029219125.1 of Bacillota bacterium. Taxonomy (GTDB): domain Bacteria; phylum Bacillota; class Clostridia; order Peptostreptococcales; family Anaerovoracaceae; genus RGIG7179. The sequence goes on along the minus strand of JAQXSU010000013.1, from coordinate 2,882 downwards.
AATCTCTGGCTCAGCCGGGATTATCGGTTCTGTCGAATCAGCCGGAGGATTCTCGATAGGCGGGTTTATTACAGGTGGAAGCTGTTTCAATTCCCACTGGGCATACAGGATATTTTCGTCTCCTGTCAGCGTGTATCGGTCGCCCGGTTTATAAGACTCGCCGGTTCCGTCTGCAGCCGTGTTCCATCCCACAAACTGATAGTCTGATTTTGTGAAAGCGGTCCCCGGCTGAACGGTCAGCATTTCATCCACAAATCCGTTTTCTGTGATATCCTCCCCGGTTCCGCCGTTGGCTTTATAGGTCAGGGTCGCCGCATTCGGCACATAGTACAGCTTCAGCACCAGACTTCCGTCAGCTTGAATCACGCCGGATTTCACCGCCGATTCATTCTGGGAATCCAAAGTATATCCGCAGAGCTCCAGCGGAATCGCTTCGGCCGTATCATTGGTTGTACCCGTCTTGCTTTCTTCCTTTTCCAGCTTCGGATTATCTCCATTCCGATTCAGCTTATAATGCAATACACGATAAGGTGTATCCTTATCCGCTTCCCACTGGGCATACAGGATGATTTCATCTCTGTCGAAGGTGAGACTGTCTTTCGGAGCATAGATGGTTCCATCTGCTGTGCTCCAGCAGGTAAAGGAATATCCCCGCCGGGTAAACGTATTGTCTGCCACCGTAACCGTTTCTCCGCCTCGCCCGCTGATTGAAATGTCAGCACCGTCTCCGCCGTTTGCATTATAGATCAGCTTTGTTGCAGCGGGCACATAGTACAGGTTAAGAATCAATGATCCGTCTCCTGCTATGATGCCTGTTGGATTACTATTCATCCCATTCAGGCTGAAGTCTGCCTTTAATTCATATCCCGGAACTGCGATTGGCTCTGCAGTTACCGGAGTTCCTGTTTTTCCTGTCTTTTTTTCGCTTGAGACGAGGATTCTGCTCATCCCGTCCGAAGAGACTTTATAATGATATACCTTGTAAACCGTATTTGTGTTTGCTGTCCACTGCGCCAGCAGAATATCCTCGCCTGCTGTCAGCAGATAATCGTCCCCCGGCTTGTATGACACATTGTCGAGGGTTTTCCAGCCGATAAATGTGTAACCCGGTCTGGAAAAAAAGTCTGCACCGTCAGCAACGTTCAGTTTTTCATCCACAACACCGACGGACGACACGGCATCACCGATTCCGCCATTCGGCATGTAAGTCAGAGTGGTTTCCTGCGGAACATAAAAGAGTTTCAAAGTCAGACTTCCGTCACCCTTTACAGTCCCGGATTTTGTGGCAGAAGACCGTGCTTCATCCAGTACATACCCTTCATATTCTTTTTTCACAGCATGTACCTCTGTTCCGGTGACGCCGTAATAGACGGCCTCTTCCGGTTCGATTTTCTCTTCCCCGTTTTTATCCAGTTTGATGTGCTGCACCTTGTATTGGGTTGCGTCATCCGGCATCCACTGGGCGAAAAGTACATTCGGATTATTTCCCGCTTCACCGGCTTCCAGCAGATACGCATCCCCGCTCAGGTATGCTGTTCCGCTGCCGTCCGGCTCGGTGTTCCAACCGTTAAACCGGTATCCTTTGATGGTATATGCATTCTCTTCCACTTCCACGGAAAAGCCCGCATATCCGGCCGTATCTGCAATCGTGCCTTCTGCAATGCAGCTTTCCGGCGCATTGGCATCATATCGTAAGGCAGTTTCTGTTCTGGTATATTCCAGACGGAATATTAAGCCGCCATTTGCTCTAATTCTGCCCGGTTTGATTTCTGTTATGCACCTGTAACCTTCCCGGCCCGGTTTAGACAGATTCGGTGTCACCGTCGGTGTCACTTCAGCACCGGTCGTACCGGAATACTTCAGGTCGTCCACCAGGGTAAAAGACCCGTCCGTCTTATTATTCCAGTTCTGAAAATAGTGCTGTACTCTGTAAACCGTATCCGTCCGGGCCGTCAGCCTGGCGTAATATACCATATTGTCATGATCTGTTATCGTCGGTGTGATAATCCTTGCATCGGAAGGGTCTGTCTCTTCCACCTGCACTGCATCTTTTCCAGGACCGTCAAACCAGCCAATGAGTTGATATCCCTGACTCGGATAGATTTTCGCACTTACACTTTCCCCCGGAATTCCGGTCACAACGGTTGTGCTGAGCTGTCCATAGGTATTCGAAGCAGAAAGGTCGGTAATATTACCATCCGGATCGACAAACTGCATTGCAAACTGTACCGTATAGGCTTTTTCAAATCTGGCATAATATACTGCATCCCCATCAACCGGATAACGAATGGTTTTGTCTCCGTTGCAAAGCATGCTGTCGTCTACACGGTTTCCCTGTACATCATACCAGCCCGCAAAGGCATAGTCAGCATTGTTGGACGCCGTGGAGCTAACTACAGTCCCCTTGCTTTCGTGCAGTACGGTATGATCCAGAGGCGGCACGGAGGAATCTTCATCCGACAGGTTCTCCCAAGCTCCGTCTATACGAATCTGTCGTACAAATCTCTGTTCAAACTTCTTCGCAAATCGGGCGTAATAAGTGTTTACGCTCTCTTTTGTCTCTACATAGGTCAGTTCTGAGCTTGTGCTCACCAGCTGGTCATTTTCGTCAAACCAGCCTTCAAAATAATATCCATCCTTCGGGTATGCTTTTGCAGAAATCAATTCACTGACATCTGCATAATACCGCTTCACGCCCTCAGAAGATTCTTCTGCTGTCTTATCCGCTGCGCTTGTGATTTCAACACTGCCGCCTTGTTTGGAATTCAGGTATCCATCTCCTTCATCGGTCTGCGGAACAAATGTCTGACACCATTGCCACTGGGCAATCAGCGTAAGACCGGTTGCCTGGTCATCATAGACCGGTTCTTCCGTTGTCTTCC
>JAQXSU010000012.1 GCA_029219125.1 Bacillota bacterium | reverse complement strand
CTGGTCCAGAAGATCCAGTGCAGCCGGACGTTCTTCCAGAAGGAAGTCTCTGATTTCCGGTGTAATGTTATCCATTACAGTGGAAGCATCTCCGGTGCCGTTGAGACCCATTACAACAGCAGCAATGAAGAATGCGATGGCTGCCAGAACCAGACAGCTGACAGACCATACACCCTGATGACGGATTCTGTCCGTAACCTGTACACCCTGGATACCAGAGGATACGATGGTTGTATCGGAAATCAGACCGATGTTATCGCCGAAGCAAGCACCGCCTGCGATAGCACATACAGTCAGATAAATGTCGCCGCCTACGATGTGGGATAACCACAGGAAAATCGGTGCGCAGGCTGCGAAGGTACCCCAGGAAGTACCGGTTGCTACGGAAAGAACAGCGGTACATACCAGACCAACACAGGCAACGGTTTTCGCGGAAACACCCAGTTTCAGTGCGATGTTTACTACGGAAGCGCCTACGCCGAAAGCCATGAAGCAGTTAGCCATGACATAAGCCAGCATGAGAATAAATAATGCCACTAAAATGTTTTTTACAGAACCCATGGCGGAATCCAGACATTCCTGCCACTTCTTCTTTTCGACCAGCATTGCAACCACAACTGCAACCAGGAAAGCGATCGGTGCAGCAATCATTGCATCCTGCCCCTGAATCATCAGGCCGGCCAGAACGAATACCGGGACGAATTTCAGAAACCCAACTACAACGTTCATTTTTTTCTCCTTTTCATAACAAATAATAATACACTCTGCAATAAATGCTACGATATACTATGCAGGATTCGAGCCAAGTCGACAATCTTTTAGCATTTTATTAGCAAACGTGTATTTTACAACGGTTTAACGCAGCAAAGAAGTACGAAAATAAATACAGAATTTTCTGAAAAAAACATATTTTGAATCAAATATGGAGCGTGAAATCATCATTTGATTCAAAAATGGAGCAAAACTATTGACGGCAGATACCGAGTAATATATAATAAATGAGTAAGAAAAAACAGCGAAAAAAGCAGAATTTCGCTGAAATGAGGGTGAGGATAAAAAATGAAAGATTTCGGTGTCAGCCGGGTAATGGAACCGAAGGGTGCGGTTCCGGCGACGGCATGGAAGCTCAATAACCAGCGGCAGATTGGTCCGAAAGAAATCCGGATCCGGTTGGAGACAGTACATATAGAATGGGACAATTTCAACCAGATCTGCAGCCACTGCGGCTATGACGAAATGCGGATCAAAGCGCGGATCATGCAGATCATTGAAGAACGGGGCAAGCTGCATAACCCCTTTACGGGCAGCGGCGGCCTCTTCATGGGAACCATAGAAGAAATCGGCAGTGAGGTAGATGCAGAAGGCCTGATGGTTGGAGACCGGGTGTTCAGCCAGTCATCCATTACGGGTATGGCCATGCATATCGACCGAATCACACGGCTGGATTTCAATTACGGTCAGATGGAGTGTCAGGGATACGTAATTTGCTTTGAAGCGACCAGTCTGATCCGGTATACTGGGGAAGTCTCCGAAAAATATCTCCTCACGGCCATCGATGAGGAAGGTAACTTTCTCGGTGTGCGGCAGGCGGTCAGTGAACAGAAAGCGGAACGTGCCGTTATCATCGGCGGGAATCTGGTAACCACTCTGCTTTACGCACAGATTCTCAGAGACTGCTTCGGAGAAAGTACGAAGGTGACTGCGGTACTGGACAAGCATTCCCTGGGAAATCTGACGGAAGCAGAAATTATTTCAGCATTTCAGCCGGTCATCGAACATACCTGTTTCACAGATTTATGCCAGCCGCTGGAAGCATGGAATCAGATCCGGGATGAGGGAAAAAACGAACAGCCCATAGATGCGGTAATCAATCTAGAAGATATCTCCGGCTCGGAGACTCTGGCTACGCTGCTGGTACGGGAGCACGGCACGGTGTTTTATGCCAGTTTGCAGAATAACTATTCTGTCGGCATTCTGGTGGCAGACTCCATGGGAAAAGAAGTGACGCCTTATGCCCTGGACGGCTTCGACAAGGATGCTTACGACTATGCGGTGAAACTGATTCAGGCGGTCAGCCCCAATCTGGAGCGTCTGGATTCCATTTACAGCGTAAAAAAGAAAAAGAGATTTAACGGAAGAATGGGACGGCGCGGCAGTACAACCTCGGCAGCGGTGCAGCGCATTGACGATTTCGTATATCAGAGTCCAGTAACCAGGGCTATGGTAGAGGAGGCCCTCAATGTGGCCCAGTACGACTGCAACGTCATCATCCAGGGGGAGACCGGTGTCGGAAAAGAGAAAGTCTTCAACATCATCCACCAGAACAGTCCGCGGCAGGGAAAACCCTGCATCCGCATCAACTGTGCCACAATTCAGGAAAATCTGGCGGAATCGGAATTTTTCGGCTATGAAAAAGGTTCTTTTACCGGTGCACAGAGCACAGGAAAGGAAGGGTATTTCGAGATTGCCAATAACGGAACTCTGTTTCTGGATGAAATCGGAAGCCTGTCCCTGAACATGCAGTCCAAGCTCCTTCGGGTGCTGCAGGATAATACCTACTACCGGGTCGGCGGAACGGAGCAGCGCCATGCCAATGTGCGTGTCATCTGCGCCAACAATGTGCCGCTGCGGAAGCTGGTGGAGGAAGGAAAATTCAGAGAAGACCTGTTTTACCGGCTGAATATCTGCTCCATCGATGTGCCGGCGCTACGTGACAGAAAGGAAGATATTCTCTGCCTGGCAGAAGCTTTTCTGAAGAACTATAATAAAAAATACGGTGTGGATAAGGTGCTGTCACCGGAGGCTGTGGAGAAGCTGGAGGACTACCACTGGCCGGGCAATGTCCGGGAACTGGAAAATGTGATCCACCGGCTGTATATCAGTGAGCGGGACAGAATCATCGGCGGCGAAGCTGTGGAACACCTGCTCAACGACACGGTCTATGAGGAAATGATCATCAACCTGCGAAAGGAAGTCAGCAGGGAAGATATGGTAGATTTCAACCAGATCATGGAGGAGCAGGAACGGAGGCTGATTGCCTATGCACTGAAAAAACAGGGTACGACGCGAAAGGCTGCCGAATATCTGAACCTTCCGCAGGCAACTCTTGCAAGAAAAAAAATCCGCTACGGTCTGTAGCGGATTTTTTCGGATTCAAAGATACTGCATGCTCTGCGCATTAGCGAGGCATGGTCCAGGTCTGATGCGTGAAGTCAGCTGCCGCAGCCTGCACTTCCTTTAAGCATTCTGCGATGACTTCGTCAATCTCAGCGTCAGTTGCACCGAGAAAATCTCTTTCTGCGATTGCCTTAACAGCGGTTTTCAGAACAGCGATCTTTTCTGCGCCGCCCAGCATTGCTGCGTTGGCATCCCATGCTTCAGTGAATGCAGCTTTTAACTTTGCCTTATCTGCCATAATACTTACCTCCGGAAAAATTTTTTCTTACGTTCATGTTACAATTTTTTTTTCAATGTGTCAATCCTTATCTTTGGACAAGACCCATTACTTTTTTGAAGTAACATTATATAAAGCATAAACCGTGCCAACTACAAAAATCCAAAAAGAAAAAACTGAAAAAAATAAAAATGGCTGAATACAGCCATTTTACACACTTAGTAATCTGCCAAAAGAAAAAGCCTGCATATTCAGAACACCGGATAGACATATTTTGAGCCGAAAATGGAACGTATCGAGTCACAATTGAGTCAAATCTTCGTCTTTCCCCAAAAGCTCCACACCGGTTCTTCCATCAGAGGATTCCAGATATACGGCGACAAATTCAGATTTGGAGGTGGGTACATTTTTGCCCACATAGTCCGCACGGATGGGAAGCTCCCGATGCCCCCGGTCGATGAGGACTGCCAGCTGAATGGATGCTGCACGACCGTATGCGGAAACGGCATCCAGCGCCGCCCGGACTGTCCGGCCGGTATACAGCACGTCGTCCACCAGAATGACATGTCTGCCGGTGATATCCACAGGAATCCGGCTGGAATCCTGATCTGTGCTCCGGCTGCGGTCATCGCGAAACCGGGTAATGTCCAGCTGACCTACCGGAACCTGAACGCCCTCGATCGTATGAAGATGATCCGCCAGAAGTTCCGCCAGCGGGATTCCGCGGCTTTTGATCCCCAGCAAAACGATATGGTCCGCTCCCTGGTTCCGTTCCAGGATCTGATGGGAAATCCGCTTCAGAGCACGGTTCATATCATCGGCATTCATCAGGTTTGCACGTACTTTCATGTCATTTTCCTCCGTTTTCTGCCAGAACGGACCGGATTGGGCGGCCCGTTTCTATAAAATAAAGAATATAATGTGTGTGGACTTTTGTCAAGGAAAACTGTATAATCAAGGAAGCGGGCGTTTGCCGGACGGCATTTGCCTGATGAAAAAGGAGTGATTAAAAAAATGGGCGATCTGATTTTGTATCTTGGTATTACGCTGGTGGGATATATCCTGGGAAGCAGGCTGCGCAGCGTGCGGCAGAATCTGGGCTGGACCGGGAAGGTGCAGCTTGTTGCTCTGGTGATTCTGGTTCTCATGATGGGTATGCGGATGGGATCCAATGAAGAGGTAACGGCCAATATCAGCACCATCGGTGTTTCTGCATTTCTCATGACGGTTGTGATCATGAGTTTTTCGGTGGCAGCCATCTGGCTGGCCCGTCATGTGATGAAAATTGACCGATATGGAAGACTGCAGAATGGGAAGACTGCGGCAGAGGCGGAAAAAGCACCGGAGCAGACCATGGAAATATCTCAGGAAGAATCCGTTGCGAAATCCCCGGCGGAAGCTGAAGCTGCGGAGGAAGCTGCGGAGGAAGAAAAGAAAGGCGGCAATTCCACCACCATCGCCATCCTCGTTTCGGTGGTGATCGGTATGGTTTTGGGATATGTGGTGATCCGGAGAGCCTTCGCCGGAAATATGGACACTTTTGACAGTCTGGCCGGACTGGGGATCAAGATCGGTCTCTGCCTGCTGCTGATCTTCGTGGGCATGGATCTGGGACTGGAAGGAACGGTCATCGATAATTTCCGGAAAGTCGGCCTGCGGATTCTGGTCTTTCCGGCTGCAGTCATCGTGGGGACCCTGGGCGGTGCGCTGCTGTGCAGCCTGTTCATGGACCTGTCTGTGAAGGAATGCCTTGCCATCGGTGCAGGCTTCGGCTGGTATTCACTGGCACCGGGAATCATTATGGAAAAAGGCTATGTGACAGCCAGCGCGGTATCTTTTTTACATAACGTGATGCGGGAACTCTTCTCCATCGTCCTGATCCCTGTGGTTGCGAAGAAGATCGGATACATTGAGACGACAGGTATGCCGGGAGCAGCTGCCATGGATGTCTGCCTTCCGATCGTAGAAAAGTCCACTCGCAGCGATATCGCCGTGTATTCCTTCGTGTCCGGCGTATTTCTCAGCATTCTGGTTCCGGTTCTGGTGCCGGTGATCATCGGATAGGTGAAGGTCATGGATACGGTAAAACTGCTGATTTTATACTGGGGGATTATGCTTGCCTGCTATTTCATCGCCAGCCGGCTGCGGGAGAAAGCGTCGTATTTCGGCTTCCTGAATCCCGTCATGACGGGTATTATCTGCACCCTTGTTTTTATCATGGGTCTGGAGATGGGATCCGACAAGGAGGTGACCTCCAGCCTGGGAACCATCGGTCTGCAGGCGGTGCTGGTGACTGCGGTGGCTGTGGCGGGAAGCATGGTGTTTGTGACCCTTGGGCGCAAAATCTTCCGTCTCGATCGTTACGGCTTGCCGAAGGGTGATTTCTCCGCAGAGCCTTCTGCTGTGGCTTCCGGGATGTCGTCCGGGGAGTCGTCCGGCGAAAGGTCCGTCTCCGGAAAAGAGAATCCGTCCGGCGATCTGAAGATGACGCTGCTGATCCTGGGATTCGTGGCCTGCGGCATGCTTCTGGGATATCTGCTGGTTCCCCGTCTGGCGTCGACCGATGCAGCGATGGAGCGCTTTCACGCTGTCTGCGGCAATCTGCTGATGGCAGGTGTCTGCCTGATCCTCGGCGTCATCGGCTTCAGTCTGGGTCTGACGGGAGAAATCGCAGAGCATCTGAAACATGTGGGCGTGAAGGTTATAGTGATCCCGCTTCTGGCCATTGCCGGCTCTCTGGCAGGAGGCGCCCTGTACGGCTGCCTGTCCTCTTTGACGGTGCGGGAAAGCATGGCGGTATCTGCTGGCTTCGGCTGGTATACTCTGGCGCCGGGTCTCATTACCGAGGCTGGCCATACGGTGGCTGGTGCCGTCTCTTTCATGCATAACGTGATGCGGGAAGTGCTGGGAATCATAGGCGTTCCCATGTTTGCCAGGGTTTTCGGATATCTGGAATGTACGGCGGTTCCCGGTGTCTGCGCCATGGATATCTGCCTGCCCATCGTGGAGAAAGCCACACGCAGCGACATCATTGTCTATTCGTTCATGACAGGGCTGTTCATGTGTATTGCGGTGCCTGTGCTGGTGCCGCTGCTGATCGCGTGACGGCATCTCGTATTAAGACATAAAAAATACCGCCCCTTGGGAGATCGATTTGATTTCCCAAGGGGCGGTTTGTTTTTTGGTACCAGAAAACCCCCGGTTATACCGGGGGTTCAGAAAAAGCTTTAGCGTTCCATAGAAAAATAAACTCCTTAGAGTATAATTAACTTGTGGTCTGGCAACTACAGTTAATTAACCGAAAGGAGTTCATATCAT
>JAQXSU010000011.1 GCA_029219125.1 Bacillota bacterium | reverse complement strand
TGTCAGGCAGCATGACATCCAGAAGAGCCAGGGCGGGCGGATTTTGTCGGATGGCAGCAAGGGCCGGTTCCCCCTGATAAAAGGTTTCCACCTGGAATCCTTCATTCTTCAGATAGACCTCCAGCAGGTCTGCGATTTCGCGTTCGTCGTCTACTACAATAATTCGTTCGTTCATAATCTCTCTCCAATTCATTGATCCTTTGCGAAAAACATACTCCGCTTCCATCATACCCCAAACCGCGCCGCCCTGCAAGCCGAAACTTGGACTAGCGGGAAAGTCAGGTTTGGCACTTTTGGCACGTGCCAAAGCATGGTATGCTGAAAAGAGACATTGAGGCAGACGGAAAAAAATGATATAATCAGGCTATGGATATTAAAATCAACCGCAACAGCGAGACACCGATTTTTTTACAGATCAAAGGCAGGATCAAGAATCTGATCGCAGCAGGAGAGCTGGTTTCCGGCTATAAAATGCCGCCGGAGCGCAGGCTGGCCGAGGAACTGGGCGTCCACCGGAACACCGTGGTCAAGGCTTACAGTGAACTGATCTCCGAGGGTTATCTGACTGCATCCAGAAAAACCCCGAAAGGGTATTTTGTCCGGCAGCCCGACGGCGATGCCAGCTTCGGCAAGCGGTTTTTTCCGCTGGAGAAAATGATCCTATACAACTTCAACGAGAAGGAAAAAATGTTTCTGGACGTGTTCAGCCAGTCCACCGGAAGCCGCCATCTGTCGTTCGGCGGGATCATCATGGACAAGCGGACCATGCCGCTGAAGGGGATGGAGGAAATCCTGCAGACCATGCTGCAGAGCGTCCGGGCGGAAGAACAGGAGCAGGAGGAAATGGATGAGACGGACCGGATGAAAAAGAACATCTGCCGGGTCCTTTCCCGGGAAAACATGTACGTGAACCCCAGAAACATCCAGCTGGTATCGGAGACCAATCAGGCCCTGGACTACCTGATCAACCTGTATCTGCAGGAAGGAGACTGGGTCATCGCCGAAGAACCGATTTTGCCGGATAATTCCGCGTTGATCCGAAATAAAGGCATACGGCTGGCCACGGTACCCATGGAAGAGGACGGCATGGATCTGAAAACCCTGGAAGTGCTCATAAAAAAGCATAAGCCCAAATTCATCTATACCCTGCCCAACTTCCACAATCCTACCGGAATCACCATGTCCCTGGAGAAACGGGTGCAGCTGCTGGAAATCACCCAGCGGTACGGTGTACCCATCATCGAGGAGGACTCCCAGCGGGTCTTCCGCTACACGGAGAATCGGATCCCCAGCCTGTACTCCCTGGACAAATACAAGTCGGTGGTCTACATCGACTCCTTCACCCTGTCCTTCCCGTACGGCATCAAGACCGGGTATGTGGTGGGGCCTTCCGATCTGGTGGAGACCCTGGGGCGGTGCATTGTGGTGGATGAAACTTTCGTAAGCAACATGGGCCATCTCATGCTGAATGAATATATCGAGCGGGGGCTCTGGGAGGAGCACGCCGACTATCTGGCGGACTGCTACGGCAGGCGGCAGGCGGTGCTCTGCCGGGAGCTTGACAAAATCCGTTCGCTGGGCATTTCTTATAAAAAGCCGCAGGGTGGTCTCACGCTGTGGTGTGACTTAGATGAGGAAATCAACGAGAAAAAGCTGTATCAGCTGGCGCTTGCGCGGGGGCTTCTGATCATGCCGGGCTTTCTGTTTTACCCCTTCGGGTACGGGGGAGCCGGTCATGTGCGCCTGAGCTTTTCCAGGACCAGCGAGGAAGAAATCGTCCGGGGCGTTGCCATTCTGGCGGATGCCCTGCGTGCATGCAGAAAGGAAAGGAGTAGTATCAATGAGCAAGTTTACTGAGTACAGACGGGAATTCCACAAGTATCCGGAAAACGGATGGAGAGAGATCCGCACCAGTGCGCGGATTGCGGAGATCCTGACAGATATGGGCTATACCTGCCTCATGGGGCCTGATGTGGTCAATGTGGACAGCGTGATCCGTCTGGTTCGTCCGGATGAAGAGGAAATGGCAGAGGTCATGAAGCGTGCCGTGGAGCAGGGGGCAGATCCTGCGTTTGTGGAGAAAACCCGGGGCATTCCGGGGGTCATTGCCGAACTGGATACGGGAAAGGAAGGTCCGGTCACCGCATTCCGGTTTGATATCGACTGCCTGCCGTATGATGAACCGAAAAAGGAAGGATACCGTCCGTATGATGAGGACTATGCATCCTGCAATCCGGAATCGGTCCATGCCTGCGGACATGACGCCCACACAGCCATGGGGCTGGGCATTGCAGAAGGCATTCTGAAAAAGAAGGCCGCATACCGGGGAAAGATCCGTCTGATCTTCCAGCCGGCAGAGGAAACCTTCTGCGGGGCCATTTCCATTGTAGATAAGGGACATCTGGACGATGTGGACAATTTCCTGGCTATGCATGTGGCCCTCAGTGCGGAAAACAAGCCGCTGCCGTCCCATACTGTCGCCTGCGGCTGCAAGGACTTTTTAAGCGACCGGCAGCTGGATATCACCTTCCACGGCCGTGCCGCTCATCCGTGCGGTGCTTCCCAGGAAGGGAAAAACGCGTTGCTGGCAGCCTGCTCCGCAGCGCTGAATCTTCATGCCATCGCACCTCATGAGCAGGGGCTGACCCGGGTTAACGTGGGTGAGCTTCATGCGGGGATTGCACCAAACACCATCGCACCCAATGCCTTCATGGTGGTGGAATACCGGGGAGAAACACCGGACATCTGCGCTTACCTGGAAGAGAGAGTGTTTGATATTCTGGACGGCAGTGCCAAAGCCTACGGCATGGAATATACTTATGAAGACTACGGTGAAGTGCCGGCAGGCAAGAGCGATGACGCCATGATGGATGTGGTACGCCGGGCTGCGGTGAAGGTGCCATGGTTTGAGAAAATTTACTTCGAAGGCAATGTGGGAGGCACCGATGATGCGGCGGTCATGATGACCCGGGTGCAGAAAAACGGCGGAAAGGGCGCCTACATCGGCATCGGTACCAACACCACCCAGCCGGTACATAATGCGGAATTCGACATCGATGAAGACTGTATCGACGCAGCCATCGACCTGTGCCTCAATGCGCTGGACGAGCTGCACGGCTAATGGAAACGTTACGGTCAGAAATTTACGGTCAGGAGGAAAAAATATGCTGATTATACAAAACGCCAGACTGTTAGGCCCGCTTACGGAAGGATATGACGGGCAGTTTGCGGATCTTTGGATTGAAGACGGAATCATCCGGGAAATCCGCCCGGAAGGCTGGACACCGTCCTGCAGCGGGGCGGCTGCGGCAACGAAACCGGCCGCAGGAACCAAACCGGCTTCAGCAAATGGCTGCGGCATCCCCGAGGGAGCGCAGATCATCGATGCGGCCCATCATACAGTGATGCCCGGCCTCATCGACATGCATGCCCATGTGTATCTGAAGAGCCTGGACTTCGCCAAGATCAAGGATCTGGGACCTGCCGACAGTGTGCTGAATGCGTACATCTATGCCAGAGAATATCTGAAGGCCGGATATACCACCGTAAGAGACTGCGGCTGCATGTATAACGTGACGGTGGCAATCAACGATGCGGCGCGGCGGGGCGAACTGGATGCGCCGCGGCTCATTTCCTGCGGTCAGATCCTGACGCCGACGGAGACAGGAAATGACACCTTCGGAGAACTGTACATCGAGGCCGACGGCCCGGCACAGGTTCGTGCAGCTGCCAGAAAGCAGTTCAAGCTGAAAAACGATTTCATCAAATATATGGTCACCGGCGCCTTCCTCAACGAGACGGGCAGCCCGGGCATGACTATCGCCACCCTGGACGAACTGAAAGCGGCGGTGGAAATCGCCGAAATGAAGGAATCCTATGTGTGCGGCCATGCCCACGGCACTGCAGGCATCAAACGGGCCATCGAAGCCGGCATCCGCACCATCGAGCACGGTGTTTTCATTGACGACGAGTGCATCGACCTGCTGCAGAAAAAAGCAGGCCAGTGCTTCCTGGTTCCGACGGGAGCCATTACCCTTGCCTGTGCCGGCGACACCGAAAACATGTCGGCCAACATGCAGGAAAAGGCAGAGCAGTACTTCGAAGAGGAGAGAAACAACATCAACCATGCCTACGAAGCCGGCCTGAAGCTGGGATTCGGCTCCGATCTGGATATGGAAAACTTCATCTCCAACATCGGCTATGAGTTCACTGCCAGAACGGATTACTATCATTTCAAGCCGATGGACATCCTGCTGCAGGCCACGAAAAACAGTGCGGAAATCCTGATGCTGGAGGACGAGATCGGTACCGTGAAGGCGGGCAAATGCGCCGACCTGATCATCACCGACGGCAACCCGGACGAAGACATCCGCGTCATGAACCGACCGCTTCTCCATGTGATCCGCGGCGGGAAGATCATAGTATAAAACACATAAAGCAGAACACATAAAAAGACCGGCTTCTGTTACTGTGAGGCCGGTCCTTTTTTCGGGATTTTTTCATCCAAGTTTTATTCTTCTATGTCGTCGTCATCGTGAATGGTGGTAGTCAGATCCACCCCGTCGAAGCCCTCGCCGATGATTTCAAAGGCACTGGACAAAATGATGAAGGCGTGAGGATCATATTTATGTACGATGGCCTTCAGCCGCGGCATCTCGTTGGGCTTCACCACCACCAGCAGAATCTTCCGCTCCGTGTGGGCGTACATACCCTCTCCCGTGAGAAGAGTGGCACCCCGGCCCATATCGTAGAGGATGGCATTGGAGATTTTGTCCAGATTCTTGCTGGCGAAAATGTAGAACATGTCCGCCCGGTTGAAGCCGCTGTTGATCTTATCGGTGACAAGGGAAGTGGTTCCGATGGCCAGGATGGCGTAAATACCGGCTTCAATCTCACCGTATACGAACATGGCCAGCACCACGATGGAACCGTCAATGCACATGAGCAGCTGCCCCAGACTCACATGGCGGAGTTTGGTGATCAAAAGCTTGGCCAAAAGGTCCGTGCCCCCGGCGGAAATCTGCGCCTTCACCGAAAAGGATGCCGCCACACCGTAAAGGATGCCGCCGCAGATGACAGCCACCAGCCGGTCATCGGTGAGGGACGGCAGGAAGGCCAGCACATCCACCATGCCGGAGTAAACTGCCACCGCAATCAGGGACATAACGATATAGACCTTTCCTTTGATCTTCAGGCCCCAGAGGCAGATGGGAATATTTAGAACAAAAACCGTCAGTCCCACCGGCAGGCCCAAAACGGAATTGAGCACGGTACCGATGCCTGCCAGACCGCCGGCTGCGATGTTATTGTGCACATAAAAGCAGTCCAGCGCCAGGGCATAAAACAGATTGGCCATCATCAGATACAGAATCTGTCTGGGGGTGACGCCGACTTTTTCCAAAAATGACGGGGTTTTCATCGTTTGCTTCTCCTCTTGTATTAACCAGTGTAAAATAAGCTTCTATTACTATATCGCAAATATGCCATCGCTGAAAGTGCCAAAAATTTTTTTCGTGCAGGCCAAAATTCTTCGCAAAATCCGCCCTCCCGGCTATTTCAGGTTCTCCGGGTTGAGGCATTTCAGGTCGTCGGTGACGAACAGACCGTCTTTTCGAATCAGCTCATCGTCAAACCAGATCTCGCCGCCGCCGTATTCCTCTCTCTGGATCATGACCAGATCCCAGTGGACTGCAGATTTGTTTCCGTTGTCCGCATCTTCGTAGGCCATGCCCGGAGTCAGGTGGAAGCTGCCGCAGATCTTTTCGTCGAACAGGGTATCCTTCATCGGTTCCAGTACGTACGGGTTGACGCCGATGGCGAATTCACCGAAATAGCGGGCTCCTTCATCCGTATCCAGCAGGGCGTTGATCCGCTCCGTATCGTTGGCTGTGGCTTTGACAATCTTTCCTTTTTTGATCTCAAAACGGATGTTGTCATAGGTGAAGCCCTGTTCCTCGCTGCAGGTGTTATAGGAGATGACGCCGTTCATGGAATCCTTCACCGGCGCAGTATAGACTTCCCCGTCCGGAATGTTGCATTCTCCGGCACATTTAATGGCCGGGATATCCTTAATGGAGAAGGTCAGATCCGTTCCCGGACCCACCAGACGCACCTTGTCGGTCCGGTTCATCCGATCCACCAGGGCATCCATCGCCTTGCTCATCTTCCCGTAATCCAGGGTGCAGACATCGAAGAAAAAGTCCTCGAAGGCTTCCTGGCTCTTTCCCGCCAGCTGGGCCATGGACGGATTCGGATACCGCAGGATGACCCATTTGGTCTTGTTCACCCGGTAATCCAGGGTCGGCTGGGTCAGCCGGTAATACATGTTCAGCTGGTCGGAAGGCACGTCAGCCAGTTCTGAGGTGTTGGCGCCTGCCCGAATAGCGATATAGGCGTCCATGCCCTTCATCTGGTACAGCTGATAATCATTGAGAAATTCCATCTGTTCCTCGTCGGCACCCAGCAAAATCTCCCGCAGCACGGCGCTGTCCCGGTGATTGACGTATGGCCGGGCACCCAGGCTGTATGCGTCCTTGATCAGCTGGCGAACCAGGGGTTTGGCTTCCTCTCCTTCATAATCGATCAGCACCTTTTCCCCCTTCTGCAGGCTGCAGGAATAGGTGGTCAGCAGTTGCGAAAGCTTTTTTATTCTGTCATCCATGGGATTTTCCTCCTCTGTATTCTACTATCTGACAGTATACCCCATTTGATGAAAAAATAAAAGTAGGGAATTCACAGCGGATGCATCAAGCTTCCGTGGAGTTTTTTGTTGCTTTTCGACCGAAGAACCGATACAATAGGAAGCAGGAGAGTGAAACGAATGAAGACAGTTTTTATTATAAATCCCGGCGCGGGAAAAGGAAAGGGAATCGATGCCCTGAAGGAGCGAATCCGTATGGCATCGGAGAAGACCGGATGCGAGGCAGGCATCTATGTGACGAAGGCACCGCAGGATGCGGAGCTGTTTGCCAGAGCTTTCACGGAGGAACTGGCATGTGCCGGTCCCGACGGCATGTCGGAGGAAGGCCGCCTCATCGCCTGCGGCGGCGATGGCACCTTCAATGAGGCGCTCAACGGCGTTCTGTCTGCAGCGCGGCACGACCATATTTCCCTGGGCCTGATTCCCATCGGTACAGGAAACGATTTCGTCCGCAATTTCCCGGAAGCAGGAGATTTCCTGGACCCGGCGGCACAGCTTCTGGGAACAGACACAGCATGCGATGCGATTCGCTACAGCGGCGTGCTGAATGGAAAGGAGCAGACCAGGTACTGTGCCAACATGTTTAACATCGGCTTCGACTGTAATGTGGCCGACATGACGTCCACCCTGAAGAAGTATTCTTTTCTCGCCGGATCCTTTGCCTATCTCATGGGCGTGGCCATTACATATATCCGAAAAAAAGGCGCAAAGCTGAAAGTGGAACTGGACGGGAAGACCATCGTGGATGGCCCCCTGCTGCTGACAGCCATCGCCAACGGCGGTTTCTGCGGCGGCGGCGTCCACAGCTCCCCGCTGGCATCCACCTGTGACGGCCGGATGGATGTGAATATCATCTATAACGTGGGACGGATCGACTTCCTGAAAAAATTTCCGCATTATGCCAAAGGAACTCATCTGGATCTGCCGGACATCCATGATATACTGTACTGCGATACCTGTACCACAGCCCGCATCACACCGCTGGATGGCACTATGCGGCTGTGTACTGACGGGGAGATTGTGGATGCGGACACGGTGGAATTCGAAATGGCACCCGGCGCATTCCGCATGATCCTGCCGGCGAAATAAAAACCGTGAAAAGCCGAGAACAAACCGAAATCAAAGCAAAACAAAGCCTGCAAACCGTAACGGCCTGCAGGCTTTTAAAATTCCTGAGAATGGATTTTGCGAAGTGACTAGAACCAGCCGAGGCCGAAGAAGGTGTTGATCTGGCCCAGCAGTACCAGCAGCAGGATCGGTGGTACGATCCACTTGATGCAGAAGCGGTAGTAGCCTTTGATCTTGAAGCCGCCTTCGTCCCTTTCGATTTCGTCGTCCGTGAAGCCCTTGCCGACTGCAAACCAGCCGAAGATCAGAGCCGTGATCAGTGCGCCCAGCGGCATGAGAATGCCTTCGGAAATCAGGTCGAAGGTATCCAGCCAGCAGCCCTGTCCCAGAATCTGCGGGAATCCGGCAGCCCCCAGGCTGTCCAGTGCGACGAAAACGCCTTCTGCTGCCACAAAGGCACCAATCAGCAGGGAAACCAGCTTCCGGTTCGGTTTCTTGCCTTTTTCGATCTGCTTGTCCATGATCACCGCGCAGGCAGCTTCCAGCAGTGCGATGGAAGAAGTGATGGCAGCGATGAATACCAGGAAGTACATCAGGAATCCGAAGATCGGTCCGATGCCGCCCATGGCCTGGAATACGGTCTGCAGCGTAATGAACAGCAGGCTCGGTCCCTGACCCGGGTTCAGGCCGGAAGCAAATACGGCCGGCATGATGGCCAGTGCAGCCATAACAGCGACGATGGTATCTGCGATTGGAATCAGGAATGCGTTTCTCTGCAGGCTTTCTGTTTTTTTCATGTAAGAACCGTAGGTTACGGTGATGCCCATACCCAGAGACAGGGAGAAGAACATCTGTCCGCCGGCGGCAGCCAGTACGCTGATCCAGCCGGCGCCCTTGAATACTTCAAAGTTCGGCTTGAACACGAAGGTCAGACCTTCGGATGCACCCTCCATGGTGACGCTGCGGATGATAACGATCAGCAGCATGATGAACAGTGCCGGCATGGCGATGGTGGAGAACCGTTCAATTCCCTTGGAAACGCCGCCCATAACGATGAGGACCGTCAGTGCGACGAAGATCAGCGTGTAGATGGATGTCTGGGCCTGATCGGTGAAAAAGCCTTCGAAGTAGGCACCGCTGTCTGCACCGCCTACGCCCCAGGATGCACCGAAGAGGTCACCCAGGTTGGCCAGCGCATATTTCAGGCAATAGCCGCCCAGCATGCAGTAAAAGCCCATGAT
>JAQXSU010000010.1 GCA_029219125.1 Bacillota bacterium | reverse complement strand
CCATGTGGAACTGTTGTCACCAGAGGAAGAGGAAGGCATGGCAGCGGCCGATTTCGTGGTGAATTACATCGAGGCTGAAGGCAGACCGGAAAAAGTGCTTGCACGAAACCCGTATATTCTGTATGCCCTGGATGAGATCTGCGAAAAACTGCGCATCACCCTCAACGAAGCGCCGCTGCAGGTAATCGACGAGATTATGGAAGGCATGCGACGGCAGGCCGGAAAGCTGTAATATATGTAATAAGGAGAAGAAAGACTGTGAAGATTAAAGACATTTTAGCGAGAGACAAAGTAACCTTATCCTTTGAGGTGTTCCCACCGAAAAAGGGAATGCCCTTTGACCCTATCGTGGCAGCGGTGGACCGGCTCTGCCAGTCCCGTCCCGATTTTATGAGCGTGACTTACGGCGCAGGCGGCGGTACCGGCCATAATACGGTAAAGATCGCGTCCCACGTGCAGAACGACCTGGGGGTAACGGCCCTGGCTCACCTGAGCTGCGTGTCCTCCACCAAGGAGCAGGTGGTTTCTGCCATCGATGAGATCAAAGCTGCCGGCATTGAAAACATTCTGGCACTTCGCGGCGATATTCCGAAAGACGGCGGTTATCCGGTGGGTGAATATTACAACTATGCCAGCGAACTGGTGACGGAGATCAAAAAACATGGCGATTTCTGCATCGGTGCGGCCTGCTATCCAGAAGGACATATCGAGTGCGCCCATAAGGAAGACGACATCGCCAACCTGAAGATCAAGGTGGACAGCGGTGTGGACTTCCTGACCACCCAGATGTTCTTCGACAATAACGTGTTATACAACTTCTTATACCGCATTCGCGAGAGGGGTATTACCGTGCCGGTCATCGCCGGCATCATGCCGATTACCAATCCGAAGCAGATCTCCCGTACCACGGAGCTTTCCGGAACCTATGTGCCGACCCGGTTTAAGGCCATTGTGGACAAGTTCGGCAGCAACCCGGAGGCCATGAAGCAGGCTGGCATCGCCTATGCCACCGAGCAGATCATCGACCTGGTGGCCAACGGTGTGAAAGGCATCCACATCTATACCATGAACAAACCGGA
Source organism: Bacillota bacterium (assembly GCA_029219125.1). Lineage (GTDB taxonomy): Bacteria > Bacillota > Clostridia > Peptostreptococcales > Anaerovoracaceae > RGIG7179. The sequence goes on along the minus strand of JAQXSU010000010.1, from coordinate 1,891 downwards.
TGTGGCGGAAAGCATCCGACGGAATCTGTCCCATATCATTGGAGACGAGCAGTGATGGTTTCAGAATCACAGGCAGAACGGGAAACTTATCTTTGCCGGGAGGTCCTGCGGTACCTGGGCATGGGGACTTCCGATCCGGAAACTGTGGATCCACGGATTCTGGAAGGCATTGAAGCGGCGCTGGCAGAGCTCCGCAGCCGGACGAGACCCCGGTTTCTGCGCAAAATCTGTCCGCTGGATTTTCATGGCGAGTCCGGAGAAATGCTTTCTTTCGGGTGGGGGTTTTCGGTGAAAAGCCGGTCTCTGCAGGTCAATCTGAGAGACTGCAGTGAGGCGGTGCTTTTCGCGGCGACCCTGGGTGCGGAAGCAGATCAGCTGATCCGCCGGGCTTCCAGTCGGGATATCAGTCAGGGACTGATTATGGAAGCATCGGCCACGGCCCTCATCGAGGATTTCTGTGACGGATGCCAGATGGAAATCGAAGAGGAGATGAACCGGCAGGGAAAGACCCTGCGGCCCCGGTTCTCGCCAGGCTACGGTGATTTCGACATCGCCCACCAGAAGGATATGATTCGTCTGCTGGATACACCGCGGCAGCTGGGTGTGAGCCTCACGGAAGGCGGCATGCTGGTGCCGTCCAAGTCGGTGACCGCAGTGATGGGCATCGCTTCTTGGAACGGAGGAAACGCAGGCGGAGAGCAAGCCGGCAGCGGCGAGACCGGCAGTGGAACCAGCGGTGGCAGGCAGCGCTGTCATATTCACGGCTGTGAAGCCTGCGGTAAGAAAGACTGTCTCTACAGGAGGAATAAATAAAGGAAATGGCAGAAAAAATTACAGAGGTACTGGGAAAACGAATTCTGTTTTTTGACGGCGGCATGGGAAGCATGCTGCAGCAGAAGGGGATGATCCCGGGAGAAAATACAGATATATGGAATATTACGCGGCCGGAGGACATTCAGGATGTGCAGCGGCAGTATGTGGCTGCAGGATGTGATATTCTCCTTGCCAACATGTTCGGTGCCAACCGGCTGAAGCTGGAGGGAACCGGCTATACGGCGGAGGAGATCATCTGCGCTGCAGTGAAGAACGCCCGGATGGCTGCGGCGGATGCCGGTGAAGGACGGCAGATTTTCGTGGGGGCTGACGTCTCTTCCACGGGCAGACTGCTGCAGCCGCTGGGAGATCTGTCTTTCGACGAAGCCTGCGATATTTACAGAGAAATCGTGACGGCAGCGGAAAAGGCCGGTGCGGATTTCATTCATATTGAAACCATGTCCGATATGCTGGAGCTGAAGGCGGCCGTACTGACGGCGAAGGAGTATACCTCTTTGCCGGTGTTTGCCACGGTGACCTTCGACCAGAGCGGCAAAATGCTCACCGGCGGAAATCCGGAGGCTGTGGTGGCCATGCTGGAAGGTCTGGGGGTGGATGCCCTGGGAACCAACTGCGGTCTGGGACCGTATCAGCTGGAAAACGTGGTGAAGAACCTGCTGCGGGCGGCATCGGTTCCGGTCATCGTGCAGCCTAACGCAGGCCTGCCGAGACAGGAAAACGGTCAGACGATATACGACGTGGGGCCGGCGGATTTTGCGGAGAAAATGAAGGAATTCGCAGAAGCGGGCGCTTGGCTGCTGGGCGGCTGCTGCGGCACCACCCCGGAACACATCCGTGCACTGAAGGAAGCCTGCGGTAAGGTTACACCGAAGCCGATTGAGGACAAAGGCCTGACCGTCGTTTCATCCTACACCCATGCGGTGACCGTGGCGGACGATCCGATCATCATCGGTGAGCGAATCAACCCGACAGGCAAGTCCCGGCTGAAGCAGGCGCTCCGCGACCATGACATGGACTATATCCTGCAGGAAGGCTTTTCCCAGCAGGACAAGGGGGC
>JAQXSU010000009.1 GCA_029219125.1 Bacillota bacterium | reverse complement strand
AAAGAAGGGGGGGCACCCTTTGCAGAATAGCGAAAAATTGATGATTATCATACAAAAATTAGTAAATATGGATATAATTATGAAATAATCTGCGGATAATTCGCGCTTTTAGGTGGTGCATCCCCCTTCTTTTCGGCTTTTTTGCTTCAAAAAAAGGGGAATTGCTCGGAAAGACGGGACAAAGATCACCACGAAAAAAGACCACCAGATTTCTCTGATGGTCTCGTAAGTTCTGATGGTCTCGTAAGTATTGATTTCTCAGCGGTTCAAATGTTGATTCCGCAGGGAACGAACTTCAGATTCCCGCAGGGAATCACAAGCGTTCTAACCTTGCGGCAACGCCGTAAGAACGAGAGAACGCTTAGCCGAAGTATCTCTCCAGCAGACCCTTCAGAGCCTTGCCGTGTCTTGCTTCGTCTCTTGCCATTTCGTGTACGGTGTCGTGGATTGCATCCAGGTTGTTCTTCTTAGCACACTTTGCCAGATCGAACTTGCCGGCAGTAGCACCGAATTCGCAGTCAACTCTCCATGCCAGGTTTTCCTTGGTGGAAGCCTTCATGTTTGCTTCTAAGTCTTCGCCTAACAGTTCAGCAAACTTAGCAGCGTGTTCTGCTTCTTCGTAAGCAGCCTTTTCCCAGTACAGGCCGATTTCAGGATAGCCTTCTCTGTGGGCGATTCTGGCCATGCAGAGGTACATACCTACTTCGGAGCATTCGCCGTTGAAGTTAGCCATTAACTGTTCAAAGATGTACTTCTTGTCTTCTTCGCTGATTTCTGCATTGTTCTTTACAGTCTTGACGTATACGCCGTATTCGTGTTCAGCAGCCAGGGTCATTTCGCCCTCCACCTTCTTGAACTTGTCAGCGCCAACGTGGCAGATCGGACATTCTGCCGGTGCTTCCGGTCCTTCATAAACGTATCCGCAAACTGTGCAAACCCATTTCATAATGTGTATTCCTCCTTGGTTCTTAACAAAATATTTTTTCCCGGCATTCTTGCATGCCCGGAGATATTTCTATTCTATCACATTTTCAAAAAAAGAAAAGAGCATAATGTAAAGATTACGTGAAATTTCTCACAAGGAAAAGTCCGTTGCAATTTCACGCTTTTCAGTATATAATAGGTCTGTGCCGTATATTTTGTGCGGTGCGTATCAGAAGGAGACCAACAATGAAAAGAAACAGAAAGATAGCCGTCAGCTGCCTGCTGGCCCTGGCCATGGTATGCGGCATGACCGGCTGCACCACATATAACAATTTCAAAGCAGCATTTTTCCCGGGGGATAAGGTGGCACAGGAGAAGACCATCAAGATCGGCATCTATGAAGCTACGTCCGGCAAACTGAGCGAGCAGGGCAAACAGGAAGTCATGGGCATTGAACTGGCCAACGAGCTTTACGGCACTGTGCTGGATAAAAAAGTCGAGCTGATTTACGGAGACAACCAGTCCAGCATGTACGTGGGGGAAACGGTGATTCAGGAACTGATTTCCCAAAATCCGTCCGTCATACTTGGCAGCTGCGGTGAAACGGTGACCCTGATGGCCAGCGATTACATCAAGGCAGCCAGCATTCCTGCCATCACCATCTCCAGTACCAATCCGCTGATTACAGCCAACAATGATTTTTACTTTTCTGCCACCTTTGCAGAGACCCGACAGGGCGACGCACTGGCGGACTATGCCTATACCGGCCGCGGAAAAGATGTGGTGGCCACGGTGAAGATGCAGAACGATGATACCGCCACCGCTACCATCAAGCGGTTTACCAACCGGATGAAAAAGCTGTCGGGAGACAGCAAGTGCATCGTGGGGAGCTATGAACTGCCGGCAGACTCCGGAGACTATACCCAGGTGATCGAAGCCATCCGGGAATCCGGAGCGAAGGCAGTATTCCTGGCAGTGCAGCCGGCTGCAGCCCAGGCGTTTATGCAGCAGGCGGTGGATCTCCGGCTGACTCATGTAACCTGGCTGGGAGGCAGATCATGGAATAACGAAGATCTGCTGGATTTCATCAAGTCACAGCCGAAGCTGGACGTGGCATTTCCGTCCGATTTCAGCCAGAAGGTATCCACATCCAGAACCGAGGAGTTTGTACAGGCATACAAGCAGAAATACGGAGAAGCCATGGAGCCAAGCGAAGCCACCGCAATTGCTTTTGACGCATATCTGCTGGCGCTGCAGGCCATTGAGGACGCGCAGACCGCAGCCATGGAACTGACAGAAGATGAAGTGCGCGCCGAATATGAGACAGAGGCCACACAGAAGGCAGCTATCGCTGAATGGAAACAGGCCAGAGAAACCGGCATTCCGACCGGAAGGCAGATCCAGATGATGCTGGAACAGATCGAGAACTTCAACGGCGCATCGGGCATCATCAGCTACAATGGCAAGAACGAGGCCACCAAATCCATCACCATCAACCATATTTACGGCGGTGAGGAACAGGCGGCATACATGGTGGGATAGGCGGCCGCAGGGAATGCCCCGCAGACGCCAGATGAGAATACTGATTAAAACCTTGTAAATGAGGTAGAATAAACTATATAACGAACGAAGGAGAAACAACCAAATGGAAGAAAAAATTTTAGATGCAATTGCACAGATTCGTCCGTTCCTGCAGAGAGACGGCGGAGACATTGAATTCGTAGAGCTGACCGACGATAACGTGGTAAAGGTAAAGCTGCAGGGACACTGCGCAGGCTGCCCGGGTGCACAGATGACCCTGAAGGCAGTTGTGGAAAGAATCATTAAGGAAAGCTATCCTGAAATCAAGGGTGTAGAAGCTGTATAAACGCTGCGGAAGGCAGTACGCCGCAGCATCACCGGATGCCGTGCACTGCATCGGCGCGTGCAATGGCACATTCAAAATGATGGAAAGCTGGTTTGCGTAATTTCCCCGTTTCCGAAAGGAAATGGGGGTTACGCAATATTGGCGTGAGGAGAATTCTATGAACAGGGAAATGAAATTTGAGCAGTACGAACCGTTTCTGAAAGAAAACGAGCAGGCCATGATAAGTGCCTTGCAGAAGCTGATCCGCTTCAATACGGAGCAGGCGGATCCTGTGACCACGAAGGACGGGGAAGTCTATCCCTTCGGCCAGGGGGTGCAGGACTGCTTTGAAGCCTGTCTGGAGCTGGCACGGGGTCTGGGATTTGAGACCTGCAACGTGGACAACTACGGCGGCCACATCGACTGGCCGGGAAGTGGAAAGGACATTCTGGATGAAGAGGGAAAGGTCATCGGTCATGAAGAACCGAAGATCATGGCCATTCTGGGTCATCTGGACGTGGTGCCTGCCGGCAGCGGCTGGGACTTCGAACCTTACGGCGGCGAAGTGAAGGACGGCTATATCTACGGCCGCGGAACCACCGATGATAAAGGACCCGTGGTTTCCTGCCTCTATGCCATGAAGTCCCTGAAGGACGCCGGATTCCAGCCGGAAAACACTGTCCGGATCATCCTGGGTCTGGATGAAGAGACCGCCTGGAAGGGCATGAACTATTACTTCGAAAAGACGCCGCGGCCGGATTACGGATTTACGCCGGATGCCGATTTCCCGGTGATCAACGGCGAAAAGGGCATGCTGATCTTCGACCTGGCGAAGAAATTCGGAAAGAACCAGGCGGGATCCAAAGGACTCACGCTCCGTTCCCTCTCCGGCGGTACTGCGCCAAACAGCGTGCCGGACCGGTGCCGGGCTGTGGTACGAAGCGAAGTGGTCGGTGCCTACGACGCCATTAAGGAAAAAGCCGCAGCATACCGGGAAGAGACCGGATATAAGCTGACCTGCAAGGGCATGGGTAAATCCCTGGAACTGACCGCAGTGGGTATTGCCTCCCACGGTGCCAAACCGGAGTGCGGCCTCAATGCAGTGTCCGTCATGATGGAATTCCTCGGACGCCTGAATTTTGTCAATGAAGAAATCAACGACTTCGTCGGATTCTATAACAGATACATCGGATTCATCCTGGACGGCGCCGCACTGGGCATCGATTTTGAGGATGAGAAATCCGGAAAAATGGTCTTCAACCTGGGCATGGCGGAAATCGGACCGGAGGCTGCCAAGCTGACCATCAACGTCCGCTACCCGGTGACCTGTACCGAAGAACAGATCTTCCGGACCATCGAGCCGGTGCTGACCCAGTACAACCTGGGCGTCATCAAGGGCAAGAACCACGATCCGCTGTACCTGGATCTGGACAACCCGATGGTGGAAACCATGCTGGAGATCTACAGAAAGCATACGGGCGACACCGAGTCCAAGCCGCTGGTCATCGGCGGCGGCACCTACGCCCGCTCCACCCCGGGCATCATCGCTTACGGCGGACAATTTCCGGGCGATGAAGACCTGATGCACCAGAAAAACGAAAGAATGTCCCTGGAGAGATTCCGCCAGATGACCGCCATCTACGCCGAAGCCATCTGCCGTCTGTCCTGCGGATTTTGAGAAGAAAGCAAAAAAGAAGAAAGCGAGAACGAAGAAAGCGAGAACCCTGAATTATGAACAATCAACAGAACAATACCGCCCGGCTGGCCAAAATGGCCATGCTGGTAGCTATTTCCATCGTGCTGGTCATGCTGATCCACTTCCCGATTTTTCCGGCAGTGGCATTCCTGGAATATGACCCGGCTGACATCCCTATTCTCATCGGAACCTTCGCCTTCGGACCGGCGGCCGGCGTGGTGCTGACCGTGGTGACGGCGGTTTTGCAGGGGTTGACGGTCAGCTCATCCAGCGGACTTTACGGCATTATCATGCACATCATCGCTACGTCTGTGCTGGTTTTGGTGGCCGGCCTGATCTACCGCAGCCATAAGACCAAGAAGATGGCTGTCATCGGGCTGCTGGCAGGAACCTGCGCTATGGCAGCGGCAATGGTGGTGGCCAACCTGTTCATCACCCCGGCCTTCATGGGGGTGGAACGGGCCATCGTATGGCAGCTGATGCCGTTCATCGTGGCCTTCAACCTGGTGAAGGCAGGCATCAACAGCGTGGTGACCTTCGTGCTCTACAAGCGGATTTCTCCGTTCCTGCATAAATAGGCGGGGAGGCACCGCATGGAAGACATGGGAAACGAAAATCTGTATAATATGGAAATCCGGCGCGTCATCGACATCAAAAATGAAGAAGATACCCGTCGCTTCGGGCTGGAACTGGCGGAAAAGTGCGTACCGGGTACGGTCATCGCCCTGATCGGCGACCTGGGCACCGGCAAAACCACCCTGACCAAATCCATCGCCGAGGGTCTGGGCATCACCCGTCCCATCACCAGCCCGACCTTCACCATCGTGCAGGAGTACCGGGAAGGGCGGCTGCCTCTGTTTCATTTCGACGTGTACCGGCTCCACGGTCCGGAGGACCTCTTCGAGATCGGTGCCGATGACTATTTTTACGGCAGCGGCGTGTCGGTGGTGGAATGGGCCGACCTGGTCCTGGAGGCTTTGCCGGAGGACACCTGGTATATTTTCATCGATTACACGGAAGAAGAAAACGGGAGAACATATAAATGTACATTTTAGCCATTGAAACCACCGGCCCCCAGTGCTCGGTGGCCCTGATAAGCGGGGAGGCGGCCGTAAGAAGCTCCGGTTCGGGTCCGGACGGCGGGTGCCGGGTGCTGGGCATGGAATCTTCAGCCGAGGCCCTGAGCCATCTGCGGGATCTGGTGCCCCTGACGGAGAAACTGCTTTCCCGTCTTCACGTCGCAAAATCCGCCCTCTCCCACATCGCGGTTTCTGCGGGCCCCGGTTCTTTCACGGGGATTCGCATCGGCGTGACCACTGCCCGGGCCCTGGGCCAGGCGCTGAACCTGCCGGTCATCGCCGTGCCTACGCTGGATG
>JAQXSU010000008.1 GCA_029219125.1 Bacillota bacterium | reverse complement strand
TTCCTGCGTTACGATCTTTTTTGTGATCGCGTTTAATTTTTTCCTGTTCCGGGTCATGCCGGGCAATGTGGAAACCATTATCGCAAAGGCGAACACGTCGGAGACCGTAAAGGCGCGCCTCATGGCGGAAGCAGGTCTGGATCAGCCCATTATGACACAGTTTGGAATTTATCTGGAAAAATTGCTCACCGGAGATTTCGGTGAATCTTTCTATACATATGATGGGAGCTCCAATGTGCTGGCCATCATAGCGGGGCGGCTTCCCAATACGGTCATTCTGCTGCTTTGCGCAGAAGTGGTAGCCATCTTGCTGGGGCTTCTCATTGGTGTGGTCTGCGCTCAGAAGCGGGGCAGCAAGCTGGATACCGGACTGCTGTCCGGGTCACTGGTTCTGTACTCCATGCCCACCTTCTGGTTCGCCATGCTGCTGATTTTTTTCTTCTGCGTTATATTCCGCATATTCCCGACCGGCGGCATCACGACACCGGGAACCAATTATCAGGGATGGATGCATGTGCAGGACTATCTGCATCACATGATCCTTCCGATGCTTTGTATGGGCCTTTTGATGATCGGCGTCTATGCTGTCACGATGCGGAGCACCATGATGAATATTCTCACGGAGGACTACATAAACACCGCCAGAGCAAAGGGGTTCTCTACGAAATACATTCTTCTGCACCATGCTATCCCAAACGCAATGGTGCCCATGGGGACCATCATCGCTCTGAACATTGCAGCCATACTGGGCGGTGCGATTCAGCTGGAGACTTTATTCAGCTGGAAGGGGCTGGGGCAGCTCATGTATGAGGCGCTGAACCGCAGAGATTACCCGGTACTGCAGGGATGCTTCTTTGTGTCCACGGTAGCCGTGATTCTCGCTAACTTTATCATGGACAGTCTCTACGGATTTATTGATCCGCGGGTAAAGAGTTAGAAAGGGGGCCGCATGATGGGAAATCGACGTGAGCGGTATGAAACAGACCGTCTGAAACGGGATCTGCAAAAGATGAAAACAAGGCAGTTCTTCCGGGAAGTGTGGTCAAATAAAATGGCTCGTGTTGGCATTATAATCATCGCGTTTTTTGCATTGATAGCCATATTCGGCCCTGTGGTAATGCCGTTTAAGACCACCGATATTGCATCGTCCAGAGATATGATCTTCAATGTACCGTCGTCCGAGCACTGGCTGGGTACCGATAATCAGGGAAGAGATGTGCTTGCATATCTGGTGAATGGAGCAAGAAGCTCCCTGTTTGTTGGACTGACGGCGACGGTGATTTCCATGGTATTGGGCACATTGATCGGAATCACGGCAGGATACATCGGGGGCTGGGTGGACAATCTGCTGATGCGTATCACAGACTTTTTCCTGGTACTTCCGTGGCTTCCGTTCTGCATGGTGCTGGCAGCTATTATGGGGAACAGCATCTGGAATATCATTCTGGTTATCGGCCTGACCGGATGGTCAAGCACGGCACGGATCATACGTGCACAGACCTTGTCCGTCAAAGAACAGCAATATGTAGAAAGGACCAGATCCATCGGAGCCGGAAAGTGGTATATCATGATGAAGCACATACTGCCAAATGTCTTTCCGCTGGTTTTCTCAGAGGCTATCCTGATCGTGTCCTCTTCCATTCTGACGGAAACGTCCCTGGCCTTTCTGGGTCTGGGAGATCCCACGAATCCGAGCTGGGGAACCATGCTGAACGATGCTTATTCTACCGGTGCCATGACAGTCGGTGCGTGGTGGTATTTTATCACACCGGGGCTTTGCGTGATCCTGGTTGCCCTGGGCTTCACCTTGATGGGATATGCCTTCGATGAAATTCTCAATCCGAAGCTGAAAGAACGGTAGGAGAGAAGCCATGAAGTTACTGGAAGTAAAAGATTTAAAAACATATTTTACCACCTCCAAGGGGAAAGCAAAGGCAGTGGACGGTGTATCGTTTACCCTGGATTACGGCCAGTGCCTGGGTCTTGTGGGCGAGTCGGGATGCGGCAAGACCACCACAGCGCTCTCCATCTGCCAGCTGCTGCCGAAGGAAGGAAAGGTGGAAGGCGGTCAGATCTTGCTGGAAGGGGTGGACTATGCCTCCATGACAGAAGAAGAAATCATGAAGCACCGCTGGCAGGATGTGTCCATCATCTTTCAGGGCGCCATGAATGCCTTCAACCCGGTGAAAAAGGTGGGGTGGCAGATCGCGGAAGCCTGCATACTCCACCAGAACATGACGAAGGAGCAGGCCTGGGAGCGGGCCGGGGAGCTGTTTGAGATGGTCGGTATTGCGAAGGAACGTGTAACGCAGTATCCCCATGAGTTTTCCGGCGGCATGAAGCAGCGTGCCATGATCGCGATGGCGCTGGCCTGCAGCCCCAAACTGATTATCGGAGATGAACCCACGACAGCGCTGGATGTCATGATCCAGGCACAGATCCTGGAGCTGTTGGAAAAGCTGAGAAAAGAACTGAACATGGGGATGATCCTCATTACCCATGACTTATCCATTTTGAGTGAAACCTGTGATAAGATCGCGGTGATGTATGCCGGGAAAATTGCGGAGCTGGGGACAGTGGATGATATTTTCAATCACCCGATGCATCCGTATACGAAACGGCTTCTGGACTGCTTTCCGAACATTCACAGCACGGAGCGGGTGATCCCTGACGGGATCCCGGGCTATCCGCCGAATTTGATCGATCCGCCGGAAGGCTGCCGGTTCTGTCCCAGATGCGCGGAAGCCGCAGCGCGCTGCAGCGCAGAAGAGCCGGAATTCCTGCAGGTGGGTCCGCAGCACTTCGTGTCCTGCCATTTATGTGCGAGGGGTGGTGAACAGAATGGCTGAAAAAATGCTGGAAGTAAAAGATTTAAAAGTATATTTCGAGATGAAGAAGGGATTTGCGAAAACCCTCTTTGGAAAGCCGCAGGTGCTGAAGGCCGTGGACGGGGTCAGCTTTTCCATCGGCCGCGGGGAGATACTGTCGCTGGTAGGTGAATCCGGCTCCGGAAAAACAACCACCGGCAAGGCGATCCTTCGGCTGGCACCGATCAGCGGCGGCAGCATTCTCTTCAATGGACAGGAGATAACCGGGAAAAAAGATCTGTCGGAATTCCGCAAACAAGCGCAGATGATCTATCAGGATCCGTACCAGTCCCTGAATCCTCGTCAGTTTATTTCGGATATCGTGGGAGAGCCGCTGGATGTGAACGGCCTGGTAACGACCCGCGAAGAGCGCGAAAAACGTATCAGGGAGGCGCTGGAAGGAGCGGGACTTACGCCGGCTGATGACTATATGTACCGCAGGCCCTTTGAGCTGTCAGGCGGACAGCGGCAGCGTGCCGCCATTGCAGGCTCTCTGATCATGAAACCGGAGTTTGTGGTGGCGGATGAACCGGTATCCATGCTGGATGCAAGCATCCGGACCGGCATCGTGAAGATGATGCTCCGGGAACGGGATAAGAAGGGTGTGGCATACCTGTTCATCACCCATGATCTGTCTTTGGCATGGTTGATTTCTGACCGGATTGCCATCATGTATCTGGGAAAAATCATGGAGATCGGCACCGCGGACGAAATCGTCAGAAATCCGATGCATCCGTACAGCCGGGCACTTTTGGATATCATGCCGGTACCGGGTAAGATCCTTACGGAAAAGCGTAAGATCCTCCAGGGGGAAACACCGAATGCAGGGGCTGTGGTTGAAGGCTGCAAGTTTTGCGGGCGGTGTCCGGAGGCCATGGATATCTGCGCCAGAACGGAACCGGAAAACGTGGAAATTTCGCCGGGGCATTTCGTCATGTGCCATAAGTACGCGGCGCTGATGACGGCGGCGGAAAAGGAAGGAGGGCGGCATGGAAATCCTGAGACAGCTGAATCAGCTGATGGAGTTTAAAAGCGTCAGTGAAGACCGGGAATGCTGCAAGGCAGCGCTTCGCTATGTTATGGAACTGGCAAAGAGCTTTGGCCTTGAGGCAAAAACAGGCAGATACGGTGATGTGGGTATCGTGGACCTGGGTGAAGGACCGGAGACTGTGGGAATTCTGGCCCATGTTGATGTGGTGTCGGAAGGGAACCCGCAGTTGTGGGATTTTGAGCCGTATCATTTGACAGAAAAGGATGGGATATTGTACGGCAGAGGGATTGTGGACGACAAGGGTCCCGTAATTGCCAGCCTGTATGCCCTGAAGAAGATAAAGGAAGCGGGGATCCCTCTTAAAAAGAAATTGCGGCTGATTATCGGTACCAGTGAAGAGACGCAGTGGACCGATATGGACCACTATAAAGAAGAATTCGAATTGCCGGATTATGGATATTCTCCCGATGGGAATTTTCCGATTTACAATCAGGAAAACGGATACATGGATGTGGAGCTGCGCTTTGATGAAAGGCTGCCGGAAGGAATCGGCGGATTTACCGGAGGAAGTGCGGCGAATGCCATCCCGTCCTATGCCGCTTACGAAAAAGACGGAAAGACGGTGGTATTCACCGGAAAAGCAGCCCACAGTTCCGCACCGGAGCTGGGCCGGAATGCCATAAACCTTCTTTGTGAAGCGGTATCCCGGGAATACGGACTTCAGTTTGCCCGGACCATTCAGGACTATTTCCCGGAAGGAACCTATGAAAGCAAGCTTCGGTTCCGGAAAACAGACGGCAGCTTCAGCGAAAAAGGGAATCTGACCATCGTACCGACCCTCCTGCGGCAGGAAAGCAGCAGTATCTTCATCAATTTCAACGTAAGACAGTGCTGCGACATACCTGGCAGGGCTGTTTTGGAGGGCCTGCGGGAAAAGGCAGAAGCTTGCGGCTATGAGGTCCTTCTTCGGGAAAATCAGGAGCCTATCCGGGTGAATGACGATCAGCCCTGGATCCGGCGCATGCAGCAGGTGACGGAAAAATATGGAATGGATCCCAAGTGCCTGTTCGCGGCGGGGTGCAGCTATGCCAAGAGCATGCCGA
>JAQXSU010000007.1 GCA_029219125.1 Bacillota bacterium | reverse complement strand
CAGCGTGATGAAACCGGGGAGACAGGTGGAGACAAGGACGGAAAGCAGGTGAGACTGCGGGATTCCGTCATCTGGAACGGGCAGAAAGTCTGGTTTCATGAAGTCGGGGTTCATGATGCCGGGGTTCATGAGACAGCAGCGGGCACCGGGTTTACCATGGTCTGGTGCAGCACGGAGGAAAAGGGGGAAGCAGAGATTGTCGATCGAAGAGAAGAAGCAGAGCAGCCCGCAAACCCATAAAGCGAATGCCTTCGACAAGGCGGCAGCTTATCTGGCTGCACAGCCGCGGACACAGTGGGAGGTTCGAAAGTACCTGAAGCAGAAGGAATACGATACATCGGAAATAGACGATGCGGTGGAACAGCTGCTGGAATACGGCTATCTGGATGATCTTCAGTACTGTCAGAGCTACATCCGCGTGGCAGCAGAAAAAGGAAAGGGGCAGAAAAAGATCCGGCAGGAGCTGGAGGCACGGGGCATCAGCTATGATACGATGAAGGAGGCTATGCTCCGGATGGAGGAAGATGGCGATGACAGCGGATCTGGCAATTCGGTAGTTCTGGACGAAAAAAAGCGTGCACTGGAAGTGGCGGTGAAAATGGCAAGGCAGCAGCTTTCTGAAGGAAAAGCACTGGATGAAAAATTTCTGGCCCGGGCAGCACGGCGATTGGCCGGACTTGGGTATACTACCGATGTGATATATTTTGTCATAGGAAAACTGAGAGGAATCAAGACGAGATGAGGATGGAAGAAAGACAGGAAGATCAGTTTCAGCGAACACGCATGCTCATGGGAAGCCAGTCGGTGGACCGGCTGCAGCAGGCCCGGGTGCTGATTTTCGGCCTGGGCGGTGTAGGCGGGTTTACCTGCGAGGCACTGGCCCGTGCCGGCGTGGGATACATGCATATCGTGGATAAGGATGTGGTGGACCTGACCAATCTGAACCGGCAGATCATCGCTACCCATGAAACGGTGGGCCGACCCAAGACGGAAGTGATGAAGGAGCGGCTCCTTTCCATCAATCCGGCCATGACCGTAGTGACCAGCCAGTGTTTCTATCTGCCGGAGACAGCGTCGGAGTTTGATTTCGGTGCATATGATTATGTGGTGGATGCCATCGATACTGTGACGGCGAAGGTGGATCTCATCTGCCGGGCGAAAGCGGCAGGAACGCCGGTGATTTCTTCCATGGGGACGGGAAACAAGCTGGATCCCACCCGGTTTGAGATTGCGGACATCAGCAAAACCAGCGTCTGCCCGCTGGCGAAAGTAATCCGTAAGGAACTCCGGGACCGGGGCATCAAGGATGTAAAAGTCCTGTATTCGAAAGAAGAACCGGTGCGGACCGGTCTGCGGACGCCGGCCAGCGTCAGCTTCGTGCCGTCGGTGGCCGGACTGATCATCGCAGGTGAGGTGATTAAGGATCTGACCGGCTGGAACGGTGAAACCACCGCCAATGGACAGGCTGTGTCTATGGCGAAAACCGGCGGAGAGAGAGGCACCGGAGAATGATACAGAAACTGAAAAACTTTATCGAAAAAGAAACGGTCATGGTGATTGCATTTCTCCTTGCCCTGGTGTCCTGCTTTTTTATGACGCCATCCCTGACGCAGCTGGCCGGGTTCGTCGACTTCCGGGTGCTGGGCATCCTGCTGAGCCTCATGGTGGTGGTGGCAGGACTGCAGCGAGTGGGTGCCTTCGACTGGATTGGCGTGAAGCTGCTGGTCCATGTGTCTGACACCCGATCTCTGGTACTGGTGCTGGTTATGCTGTGCTTTTTTCTCAGCATGGCGGTAACCAACGATGTGGCACTTCTGACCTTCGTGCCTTTTGCTATCTTCGTGCTGGAAAAATCCGGCCATCCGGAACTGCTGGTATCCACCGTGGTGCTGCAGACGGTGGCAGCAAACCTGGGCAGCATGCTGACCCCGGTGGGAAATCCCCAGAATCTGTATATCTATCAGCATTACCGCTTCACTGCAGCAAGCTTCATAGAAACGGTGCTTCCTTATGCTGCGGCTGCATTTCTGATGCTTCTGATTCTCATCTTCCTGGGAAAGAAAGAGTCGATACGCCTGGCGCAGACAGATTTTGCGGCGGTACATACAGACTGGAAGCGGGCAGGCGCTTATGTGCTGCTGTTCTGCGTTGCCATCGCAGCGGTGACGGGACTGTTTTACTGGTTTCCTGCCATGCTCCTGATTCTTCTCGCTGCATTCCTTTCGGACCGGGAGATTCTCCGAACGGTAGATTACTGCCTGCTGCTGACTTTTGTGTTTTTCTTTGTGTTTATCGGAAACATGGGCAGTATTCCGCTGGTGCGTGATCTGCTGGGCAGCCTTCTGACCGGAAATGAAGCGGTGGTTTCCATCCTTGCCAGTCAGGTGATCAGCAATGTACCGGCGACCCTTCTTCTCAGTGAGTTCACGGAGAACAGCCGGGATCTTCTGATCGGCGTCAACCTGGGCGGTCTGGGCACTCTGATCGCATCCATGGCCAGCCTGATCAGCTATAAGCTGTACGCCCATCGGTATAACGAGACGAAAGGTCGCTATCTCCTGTGGTTCACCGTGGTGAATCTGGTGTTCCTGACGGTACTGTATGGGCTGTACCTGGCTCTTGGGCGGGTGTGTTGAAAAATCAGACGATTTAGATCCTAAAAACAGCGAAGGCACGTACTGACGCAAGGTTTACCTGCAGCAGCATGTGCCTCTTTTTTTGCGTAATTTACAGACGGACTATTTCCGATCCTCCAGCCACGAGAGAATCTCTGCAGCATTGGTGTCCGGCTTCACTTTCTCTTTGGCCCAGATGATGGTGCCCTCTTCATCAATCACATAGGTTGTACGAACCACACCCATGCTGACCTTGCCGTAGAGCTTCTTTTCCTTCCAGACATCGAAGCCTTCGAT
>JAQXSU010000006.1 GCA_029219125.1 Bacillota bacterium | reverse complement strand
GTCACAGTTTTCAGTGTGCATTCACCATAGGCCTGATAGGCGCATTGCTCCTCGGAACAAGGAATTTGCATCGTCAAAACCTCCATCCTTTGATGCTTATATTTTGCCTGACATGAGTCAGAATATAAGCAGGAGAGAGGTGGCTCATGAAAAAAGTCTTTTTATTAATGATGACCGCTGCAGTGATCTGGGGATTCTATCTTGCAAGTCCCTATCGCCGGGAGGAACGCGCTGCCATACAGCTGGCCAGACCGCAGGTGATGGACATCCGGGATACAGTCACGCTGCAGGGAACGGTGATCGATCCGGAACGAAAAAAAGTGTATCCCGAGGGTGCGAGCCGTGTCCTTGCAGTTTATGTGCAGCCTGGAGAACCTGTGAAAGCAGGGCAGGTGCTGATGCGGCTGGAGCGCATAAACGATGAGCAGGAAGCCCAGGCTGCCACTGTTTCCGCTCTGGGCAAAATCAAGGACACCCTTGAAACCGGGGATCTCTCTGGGGCCGAAACCATGCTGGAGGACGTGCTGAAAAACGGTCCCGCATCCGTTCAACGGAATTTCGACGAGAAAGTATATCAGCTTTACAGCCCTGTTAACGGAACGGTTATGAGTGTCTCTGTTCAAGCCGGAGAAGATGTAAGTCCGCTTTTTCCCTGTATACAGGTCAGCGATTTGAACACGCTGATGATTGAAGCCTCCGCCAACGAAGAAGTCATCGGAAAGCTGCGGGAAGAACTGGATTGCGAGATCAGCATCCCGGCCTTTTCTTTATCCGGCTTGCAAGGCAAGGTTTCCTCCATCCTGCCCTATGCCCAGCAGACCGGCGTTATAAACAGCAATTCTTCTGCGACAACGACGGTCCGCATCGCATTGTCAAAACAAAACACCGCTTTGCGTCCGGGGTACCGGGCCACCGTAAAGGTGATCACATCGCGAAGAAAGAGCGCTGTTCTCATTCCATATGAAGCGGTATTTCAGGATGAAACCGGCCAAGAATATGTGAAAAAGGTTGTAAACAACATTGCTATAAAGCAAAACATCTTAACAGGCGCAGAGTTGGAGGACACGGTGGAAGCGATACAAGGCGTTGCACCGGAGGACGTACTGGTCTTATCATCTGAAGAAATATGTGAAGGGGCGTTCATTGAATATGCGGCTCTTGGACACGATGGTGACAGCAGCTAAAAATGTTTTATTCGCAGGTACACGCACAGCCTTGTGCGTGTTGTCTATTTGTATCGGGATCACCTCTGTCAGTACTGTGATGGGGCTTGGCAACGCTGCCGGAGGTTCCATTCAGAAAGAACTGGACCGCATCGGCGTCCGCGGCATTGCTTTTTATCAGCCGTCCGGAGGTGCCATCCCGGCAGAGGCGGTCATGGCGGTACAACAGGCCGACGGAATTGCAGCGGCAATGCCGCTGTCGCTCACAGCCGGGTCTGTCCAGCTTCGCAACATCAGTTCTTCGGCAGGAATCCTGGGCGTAGACAGCAATTTGGACCGAGTATTTCAGATCACTGTGATTCATGGTTCCTTGCCCTCAGAAGAGCAAGTCCGTTCCCGAAATAAAATCGCAGTCATTGATGAAGAACTGGCCCTGCGGGCCTATAAACGGACGAATATCATTGGAAAGCAGCTCTCGGTCACGGTAAACGGTGTAACGGAAAAAATGGAGATCTGCGGCGTGATCCAGTCACAGTCCGCCAGTTTATCCATGCTGCTGGGCGGCCAGCTGCCTTATCTGGTCTATATCCCTTATACGGTGCTGCAGGAAATGTCTCCGGATATTCAGGCCGACAAGCTCATCACCTCGGCGGAAGGGGAGGACCCTGAAAGCGTTGCAGCCGCCGTCATCGAACAGCTGAAGCGCAAGTTGGGAATTGACTGCAGTTTTGAAAATCTAAACCGTTATTTGGGCAGTTTTACATTGATCACAAATGTTTTAACGGTATTTATCAGCGGAATTGCCGTTATTTCGGTGGTGGTAGGTGGGATCGGTGTGATGAATGCCATGGTATCTTCGGTAGAAGTGCGAACCCGGGAGATCGGCATCTACCGGGCACTGGGCGCACAGAAACGGGATATCCTCAGGGCGTTTCTTGCGGAATCCATGTTGCTTTGCCTCTGCGGCGGTGCCTGTGGGATAACGCTGAGCTGGTGCTTATTCCAGCTGCTGCAGGCGCTTTTCTCTGTGCACATTCTGTTTCGCTGGAAAACCATTTTTATCAGTTTGTGCATCTCGGCAAGCTGCGGCGCGCTGTTCGGATTTCTGCCTGCGCTTCGGGCGGCGCGTCTTGATCCAATACAAGCGATTCGGTCGGAATGACGGAAAGTAGATTTCTAAACCTCAGACATTCCGGACTATAACAACAAAAAGGATGCTATCTGATGATAGCATCCTTTTTCAGAGATGATAACTGTCAGTGAGCCAAATTACAGGCTACTTTTCGTCCGTCGCAGTCCAGGAGCTGGGGTTCTTCCTTGCTGCACTGCTCGGTAGCATAGGGGCAGCGGGTATGGAACCGGCAGCCGGAGGGCGGATTCACCGGGCTGGGGATCTCACCCTCCAGCATATTTTTATCCTCTTTCCGCAGACTGGGATCCGGCTTGGGGACAGCCTCCAGCAGGAACTTTGTATAGGGGTGCCGGGGGTTTTCATAAACGTCCTTTGTACTGCCGATCTCACAGATCTTGCCCAGGAACATGACGCACACACGGTCGGAAAGGTAACGGACAACGCTTA
>JAQXSU010000005.1 GCA_029219125.1 Bacillota bacterium | reverse complement strand
GCAGCCGGAGAAGCAGAAAAAGCTTCGGAAGTTCATCAACTACTATCTGCCCACCAGTCTGAAGCTGCTGCACAGCTACGAGCAGCTGGATGCACAGGGTATTGAAGGAAAAAACATTTCCGAATCCAAGCAGCAGATTGAGGAAACCATGGACACCATGATCTCCGCCTTCGAAAAGCAGCTGGACAACCTCTTCACTTCGGAAAGCATGGATATCTCGGCAGATATCGCAGCCATGCAGAATCTGATGCGTGCCGACGGCCTCATTGAAAACGAGTTTTCAGAGGCCATGGGCAAGAGTATGTCCGGCGAGAAACTGCAATAGCTGCAGCAAATACTTCTCTCAGAATCAAACAGCACCGTATGCTCGCTGCACACGGTGCTGTTTTTTCTATTCTGTCTGTATTATCTCCGAATATTCCGGTCGATCAGCTTCTCACGGAACTCCTCTCCGCCTCGGATCTGCTCCAGTTCATCCGGTCCGAACAGCTCTTTCGCGAACAGCTTAATGGTTCTGGCTGCGGAGGAAATCGCGCCGGCACCCTTGTGAGCTGCGGTCTTCACGTTTTCATTTCTCTCCTGCCGCTTCTGTTCCAGTTCCGTTTCGCACTGTTCACACAGGCTGCGCTTTTCTTCCGTATCCGGCAGCTCGCAGAAACATCTTCTGCAAACATAAACGGTTTTCGTTCCGCAGTTCGGACAATAGTTAAAATCTGACGTCTGCTTTACCTGTTTCACATGCAGTCTGCAGTCCGGATTCGGACATCCTTTTTTTCTGTTATCTGTTGCCATCTCTTTTTCCTCCCATTAACATGAAACAATTTTTCTTTCCGATTCTGTTTATCCCAGTTCCACCATATGGAACTTCTTCTTACCCTTCTGGATCAGCAGCTTGCCGTCCTCGAACATATCGACGGTCACCATCATCTTCTTATCGGTGACCTTCTTGCCGGCAACCGTCAGGCCGCCCTGCTCGATGGTTCGGAAGCCTTCTCCGTTACTCGGAACCAGACCCAGCTGACGGATCAGATTCACCACGCCCATGCCTTCGCCTTCAAATTCGGAAGCAGCCATCACGGTCGTCGGGATATTCTCCATGGAACCGCCGCCGGCGAACGCCGCCCGGGCACCGTCCAGGGCTTTCTTCGCTTCTTCTTCACCGTGCACCAGCTTGGTAACTTCATATGCCAGAATTTCCTTGGCCTTGTTGATTTCAGCACCCTCCAGTGCAGACAGACGTTCCACTTCTTCCATCGGCAGGAAGGTCAGCATCCGCAGGCACTTGTTTACATCCTGGTCACCAACATTTCTCCAATACTGGAAGAATTCATACGGGCTGGTCTTTTCCGGGCTGAGCCAGAGAGCACCCTTGGCCGTCTTGCCCATCTTCTTGCCTTCGGAATTGGTCAGCAGGGAGAAGGTCATGCCGTATACTTCTTTTCCGGTCTTCTTTCTGGTCAGATCCACGCCGCCGATGATGTTGGACCACTGGTCGTTGCCGCCGAACTCGATCTTCACATCGAAGTCTCTGGCCATAACCATGAAGTCATAGCTCTGCAGCAGCATGTAGTTCAGTTCGAAGAAGGTCAGACCGCCTTCCCGCTCCATTCTCTGCTTGAAGCATTCTGCGCGGAGCATGTTGTTTACATTAAATAAGGAACCAACCTCCCGCACGAAATCGATATAGTTCAGCGGGCGGATCCAACGGGCATTATTCACTGCCACGGCCTTTCCCGGAATCGGCTCCCGGTTCTGATGCCCCGGTTCGTATACGCCGTTGTTTCCTTCGTACTTCCACTCTTCATCGAAGTCCAGGAACTTGTCAAACAGCTTCTTGAACTGCTGACAGTTGTGTTCGATGGTGTCCACATCCATGATCTGACGCATGTCGGTCCGGCCGGAAGGATCTCCCACCATACCGGTACCGCCGCCGATGAGCACCACCGGGGTGTGGCCGAACTTTTGCATGTACATCATGATGATGACCTGCATGAAGTGACCCACATGGAGACAATCTGCCGTCGGATCGAAGCCGATATAGAACTTCACCTTCTCATTCTGCAGCAGTTCCCGCACCTTCTCTTCGTCAGTACACTGCTCGATGAAACCTCTCTCCTTCAGCACGTCATATACATTATCAAATTTACTCACGTTATCCGGAATAAAATCAAAATTCATTTTTTATCTATCCTCCAAAATCTGTTATCTCGTACTTATTTCGTGCCGTACAGACGATCGCCGGCATCGCCCAGTCCAGGCAGAATGTAGGCGTTTTCGTTCAGCTTTTCATCCTTGGCCGCAATATAAATATCCACATCCGGATGGGCCTTCTGCAGGGCTTCAATGCCTTCTGGCGCTGCAATCAGGCACATAAAGACGATGTCGCTTCCGCCCCGCTGCTTGATGAAGTCGATGGCAGCCGCTGCGGATCCGCCGGTAGCCAGCATCGGATCTACCACGAAAATCTTTCTTTTTTCAATATCCTTCGGCAGCTTGCAGTAGTATTCCACCGGTTCATGGGTGTCCGGATCCCGGTACAGACCCACATGGCCAACCTTTGCATTGGGTACCAGTGCCAGCATACCGTCTACAAAGCCCAGTCCTGCACGCAGAATAGGAACGATGGCAATATCCTCGCCCCGCAGCATGTTTACCTTCGTTTTGCACATCGGCGTTTCAATCTCCACTTCCTCCAGCGGAAGCTGCCGCGTCGCCTCGAAACCCATGAGCATGGCCACTTCCCTGGCCAGTTCGCGGAATTCCTTCACGTTGGTTTCCGTCCTTCTCATCAGGGACACTTTATGCTGAATTAACGGATGATCAAATACGTATACCTTTCCCATTTCTGCCTCTCTTTCTGTTCTTCGCAAAATATATTTTCCCGGCTTATTCGCCGTTTCCATCGTTACATCTGATCCAGCAGATCGATTCTTCTCTGGTGTCTTCCGCCTTCAAATTCCGTATCCAGCCAGGCATCCACGATTTCCATGGCCAGGCTGGTTTCCGTAGTTCTGCCGCCCAGCGCCAGAATATTGGCATTATTATGCTGTTTCGTCAGACGAGCCATTTCCACGGAAGTGCAAAGTCCGCACCGAATACCCTTCACCTTGTTGGCAGCAATGGAAATTCCGATTCCTGTTCCGCAGACCACAATGCCCAGATCTGCTGTTCCCGATACCACCGCCTCTCCGCAGGCTCTGCCGTAAACCGGATAATCCACCGATTCTTCAGAATGGGTTCCCAGATCCAGAACCTCCAGTCCTCTTTCCATCAGGTGTTTCTTCACTTCTTCCTTCAGTGCGAAACCGCCGTGGTCACTTGCTACCGCAATTTTCATCGCAATTTCCTCCTCTTTTCCTTCATTCCCGTACTATACACGTATCACATGATAACCTGCTGATTTAAACATCCGGTTCATCACAGCGAAGCCTACACCGTCTTCTTTCAGTGCCGCTGCGAAGATCACATCCACACCGTTCTTATCGAAAGCCCGCAGCTGGGCGAAGAATTCGTGTGCTGCTTCTTCCGGCCGGCTGTCATCATACAGAATGATCCCGACCTTTTCACCTCGCTCCGTCCGCTCCAGTTTAGCCTCAGCGATGGCGAGGCGCACCTTCTCAGGCTCTCCCTCGAAAATAATCATTTCCGCCTTGGGCGCATAATGCTTATATTTCATTCCCGGAGATTTCGGATGAAACTCTGCATCTGTCTCCATCAGGCTGTCACCGCTGCGATGGATGTCAGGCCGCACCAACAGAGCAGGATCCAGGGTAACTTCCTTTCCCAGTGCCTCGCTCAGATTCTCTGCCGTCAGTTTTCCCGGCCGCAGGATCATCGGCGGATCCTGAGTCATAT
>JAQXSU010000004.1 GCA_029219125.1 Bacillota bacterium | reverse complement strand
GCATCCTCTTCGCTCAGATAAACGGCGAGCCGGTCTCCTGCCTGGATCATGGCTTCTTTGGTGCTCCGTTTCCCGTTGACCTTCACGTCCTTCCGGATCATCTTATAGATCAGGCTCAGGGGCGCCTTGTCAAAATATTTTTTCAGGAACCGGTCCAGCCGCTGGCCGCCCTGGTTCTCCGTAATTATTATCTCAATCATTTTTCACCCCTCCATGCTCTGAACCACAGCTTCGGTCCGGGATTTGTGGCTGGAATGTTATAGTTCTGTTGGCGATGTTATGGTCGAACGATTTCGCAGGCCCTGTGGGCCGAGGACTAAGTGAGTACCATAACATCCCAACATATTATACACTAAAACGGCTTGAGAAAAAAGCGGTAATCTGCTAAAATATATATGTGAATTCGGTGTGCAGGGAAAATGGATCCTGACCCGCCAAAAGGAGAATTGAGATTATGAAAAAATTCAAGGATTTTCTTTACGATAAAAATGATATTCTGATTGCCGTGCTTATTCTGGCGGCAGCTGCCCTTCTGATTTTGTGGCGCATGGAGGCCATCATGGCCTACCCGCAGACTGTTTTCAGCAGCGGAGATGATTCTTCGGTGCAGCTGGAAGACGGCGAGGGAGAAGACAGCCAGAGCGGCGGCGGAGAAAATGCGGATGACGGGCAGAATACCGGCGATAGCACCCAGTCAGGGGATGGCGAAACTCCGGGAACGGATGCCCTCTTTGCGGACGGTATGCTGACCCGGGATGTGGAGGTCAATGTGACGGGAAACAGTGCAACAGCTGCAGTAAACTGTCTGGTAGATGCCGGTCTCTTCGAAGATTATGCCGAATATCAGCAGATTTGTGCAGATACCGGCCTGAACCATGAAAAGGTCAGCGCCGGCACCATGGTATTCGAAAAAGGTTCCACGAAAAAGGATATTGCCCGCAAGATTAACTGGAGCTGATTTCAGCTTCCACCGCGGTATGTGCTGCGTTTCTTTCAGTGTTCGATGAGCTCGATTACTTTCTGTAATCGGGCTCTTTGTTTATTGTCCATCATGGACATCAGGCTCCGCAGCATGGCCGCCTGCTTTCCGTAAGGTACGCCTCTGGCCGCCAGCTGATCCCTCATTCTCAGGATCTCCCGCTTCATCTCCTCGTCGGATTTTCCTTCCATCCGGCGAAGTTCTCCCGGAGAAATGCCCGGATTTCCGGACAGGCCCAGCTGCTGTGCGATATCAGCAATCATATTGTCATCGAGATTCAAGTTTCTACCTCCTGTTTCTATCTATATTCTTCTTTACATTATGCACAAGGGGCCGGAAAATTTCATACTATATTTCATCAGGTCAGAGCAGCCTTCGGCAGGCAGAAAGGTCAGGTAACTGTATGGCTCCCTTTTGGAAAAACAACGAAATATTAGGACTCGTGCTGGTCCTCGTCCTGCTTGGCGGACAGTCCGGAAATAAGCACGGAGTCGGGACAGGATATTTTGGTCCGTCACCTTCGGGACTTCCCATTCCGGCCATCCCCCTCGGTTCTTTTGCCCGTGACATGCACCGGATCGTGGATATGATGGATCAGATGTCCAGTCTTGGTCAGATGGCAGGCATCCCGCAGCTGTCCGGTCCGTCTCGTTCCCATATCGAGGGTGCAGCGGATTCGGTCTCTCAGGCGGTTTCTTCCGTTCAGATGCCGGATATGCAGCAGCTGATGGAAATGGCGGGACCGCTCCTGTCTATGATGAATGGGCAGAACAAATAGGGTTCTGCGAGAAAAAACATGGTTTCATTCCGCTGTCTGATGTTGTATAATGTATAAGAGAAACTGACGACAATGGGAGGTTATTTACATGGCTTTAGTCACAACGAAAGAAATGTTCGCCAGGGCACTGAAATCTGATTATGCCATCGGCGCGTTTAATGTTAACAATATGGAAATCATTCAGGGTATCGTCGATGCTGCTATTGAAGAGCGTTCTGCCCTGATCCTTCAGGTTTCCGCCGGAGCACGGAAATATGCCAAGCCGGCTTACCTGGTGAAGCTGGTAGAAGCAGCGATTCTGGATACGGGGCTGGATATCGCCCTTCATCTGGACCACGGCGAAAACTTTGACATCTGTAAGAAGTGCGTGGATGACGGATTCACCTCAGTCATGATTGACGGCTCCAAGCATCCGTTTGAAGAAAACATCCGCATCACCAGAGAGGTTGTGGAATATGCCCACGCTCACGGTGTTGTGGTAGAAGCCGAACTGGGAAGGCTGGCCGGTGTGGAAGATGCGGTCAACGTGGATGCACGTTCTGCCACATTCACTGATCCGGATGAGGCCGTGGAATTCGTAGAAAGAACCGGTGTGGATTCTCTGGCCATTGCCATCGGAACCAGCCATGGTGCTTATAAGTTCAAGGGGGAACCTTATCTGGATTTCGAGCGGCTG
>JAQXSU010000003.1 GCA_029219125.1 Bacillota bacterium | reverse complement strand
AAATACTATGCAGATAAAGGTGGGATAGGGAATGAAACCGGTATACAAACGCGTGCTGCTGAAGATCAGCGGGGAAGCGCTGGCAGGCAGCGATAAGTTCGGTATCAATGAAGAAATGACCCGCAAGGTCGCCAGGGAAATCAAGCAGATTCATGACCTGGGGGTGGAAGTGGCCATCGTAGTGGGCGGCGGCAACTTCTGGAGAGGAAGAACCAGTAAGGATATGGATCGGGCAACTGCAGATTATATGGGCATGCTTGCCACAGTCATGAACAGCCTGGCTGTGCAGGAATCATTGCTGGCCATCGGTGTACCTGCCAGAGTGCAGACTTCTATTGAGATGCGGGAGATTGCGGAGCCTTATGCCAGAAGACGGGCACTGGCCCATCTGGAGAACGGCGATGTGGTCATTTTCGGCGGCGGTACGGGAAATCCTTTCTTTTCCACCGATACGGCAGCGGCACTGCGGGCGGCAGAAATTGATGCAGATGTGATTCTGCTGGCCAAGAATGTGGATGCCGTCTATGACAGTGATCCGGCGGTAAATCCGAATGCAGTGAAGTTCGATGAACTGACCTTCATGGATGTTATCGAAAAGGACCTGAAGGTCATGGACCTGACGGCAGCAACCCTCTGCAAGGACAATAACATCGCAATCCATGTATTTGCCATCGCAGAAGAAGGAAACGTGCAGAAGGCCATTTCCGGCGAGAAAATCGGAACGATTATCCGCTAGCACCGGACGGCAAGCGGTGCGGCATCTCCCGGAAGCGCCGGGAGAATAGATTTTGCGAAAAAAGAAATGAAATGAAAAAGATTAGAAAAAAGGAGACTCCCAAATGGAAACCATTAAGAAGAATCTGGAAGAAAGAAGCAAAAAAACAATTTCTGTATTGAAGGAAGACCTGAATACCGTTCGTGCAGGCAGAGCCAATCCGGCACTTCTGGACAAGGTAAGCGTGCAGTATTACGGTTCTCCGACGCCGCTGAAGAATCTGTCCAACATTTCGACACCGGATCCGAGAACGCTGCTGATCACGCCGTTTGACCCGAAGTCCATCGGTGAGATCGAAAAGGCCATCAACATGGCGAACATCGGTATCAATCCGTCCAATGACGGCAAGTGCATCCGCCTGGTCATTCCTCCGGTAACGGAAGACAGAAGAAAAGAACTGACCAAGACCGTAAAGAAGATGGGTGAGGAAAGCAAGGTTGCGATTCGGAATCTGCGCAGAGATGCCAATGATCATCTGAAGAAGATGGAAAAGAACCATGAAATTACGGAAGATGAATCCAAGAAGGCACTGGATGATGTGCAGAAGGCCACGGATAAGGTGATCAAGGAAATCGATGATATCGTGGCGGCAAAAGAAAAAGAAATTCTGGAAGTATAAAAGAACAGGAAGGTGTGGCTGCTGTGAAAGGCAGCCACATTGTTTCGATAAAAGGAAAAGCATTGATGGATAAAAAAGAATTGACAGAAAAGATGCCGGCCCATGTTGCGGTCATCATGGACGGCAATGGACGCTGGGCGGAAAGAAACGGTGTCAGCCGGCTTTCAGGTCACAATGCCGGCATGCTTGCCATGAAGGAAATCATCAAGCGGGCTGATGTGATGGGCATCAAGTACCTGACTGTCTATGCGTTTTCTACTGAAAACTGGAAGCGGTCCCAGGAGGAAGTGGGCGGCATTTTCAATCTGCTGGTGAAATATGTGGGCAGTGAACTGACGGAGCTGCATGAAAATAATGTGCGGGTTCGGATCCTGGGAGACTGGAGACAGGTGCCTAAGGCTGCGGTGACCAGCATTGAAAAGGCACTGGATACCACGAAAAACAATGACGGACTGCAGTTTAACATTGCGTTGAATTACGGCGGCAGGCAGGAGATCCTTCACGCGGTCAGAACGATTTGCAGCCGGGTTTCTTCGGGTGAGATCGGTATATCCGACGTGACGGAGACCATGATTTCGGATGCGCTGTATACGGGAGAGGAAAACGGAAAGATTCCTGATCCGGACCTGATTATCCGGACCAGCGGCGAAGAACGGCTCAGCAACTTTCTGCTGTGGCAGTGTGCGTACAGCGAGCTGGCGTTTACCGACAGTCTGTGGCCGGATTTCACACCGGATGAGTTTGAGAATATCGTACATGCTTTCGCAGGAAGAAAACGGCGGTTCGGCGGAAGATAGCCGGCAGCCGGGCGAAAAGAAAGCAGACAGGCGGAAAGGGGAAAAGAAAAGTATGAAAACGAGAATTATTTCTGGCTGCGTCATGCTGCCGCTGCTGGCGGTGGTGTGGCTGGGCGGTTACTGGCTGATGGCTGCAGCATTTATCGTTGGGATTATCGGGCTGCGGGAGCTGTATAACGGGTTTGAGACCATGGGAGTGAAGCCATGCAGGGAAATCGCCTATGTGGCCACTGCAGCGCTGTATCTGATCAATATCCTGTGGAAGGAGAATCTGAATCTGCTGATGCTGTGGGCAGTGGTATGCACCATGGCATGTCTGATTTACGGATTTAAAGTCAACGAGAGGAAGACAGAGGACACCACGTCCACGCTGTTCGGACTGATGTATGTGGTCTTTTTCTCGTACCATATTGTATTGATTGACCAGTCAGAACATAGAATACTCATATGGCTGGTGTTCCTGGCAGCTTTCGGTACGGACATCATGGCATATTTCACCGGGATGGCCCTGGGAAAGCATAAGCTGTGTCCGAATCTGAGCCCGAAAAAGAGCATAGAAGGCGCTGTAGGCGGTGTGCTGGGCAGTGTGGTCTTCTGCGGACTGTTCGGATATTTCCTTGGAGGCGGTATGCTTTGGGAATGTGTGATCATCGGCTTCGTGGGAAGTATCGCCGCACAGCTAGGAGATCTTTCAGCATCCGCATTCAAGAGGCAGATGGGCATCAAGGACTACGGTAATCTGATTCCGGGTCAC
>JAQXSU010000002.1 GCA_029219125.1 Bacillota bacterium | reverse complement strand
CGCTTTCAGTTCGTCGTATGTCTGAATGCCTGCCTGCATGAGCTGCTGCTCCACGATTTTCCCGATATTGGGAAGCTTTGACAATTCGCCCATGGTTTCCCCTTTCGATTGATAGTCTGAATTTTTATTATTTCTCATAATATACCAGAGTCAGTCTCTCATTGATGACTTCCATCTCTCCTGTTTGATGATATCCCATTTTTTCGTATAAGTAACAATTCTTTTTCTCCTGAAGAACTGTATCAAGCTTCCAGTTTGTACTGCCGTGTATTTTTTCAACTTCTTCAATGGCCATCTGCCCGAATCCCTTGCTCCAGTATTCCGGAAGGATAAACAGCGGGGAAATCCGTTTGGGAGTACAAAAATCTTTTTTATCCACGACGCGGATGGCGCCCACAATCTCTCCGTCTGCATGAATCAGATAGAAATATGTAGCGGTATGATTTAATTTCGCAATGATTTTTTCAATAGGTTCTTTTGCCGGACTCGTTTCATGGTCCTGATATTTTTGATATAGTTCATCGAATGCTCTTTGCTGCATTTCGTGAATCTGTTCCGCATCTTCCAGACCTGCTCGGGTCAGTTGTATGGTTTTCATAGTATACACCTGGCATTCTGTCATATCAACAAGTTTCTTTTCATATCTGCCGCCGCAGCATCGGAAATAGAAGGCGTGCTTCCGCTCATCCGCTTTCATAACCCGTATACAGCCGTTCTCGATCACGACAGCCGTATCATTTTCCAGGGCAAGGCCGTCCATGCCGGTATTTGCTTCTGTCAGCATATCATCGAAACGGTTTCTGCCCTCCTCATCGTAATGTGGACACACCATCAGCGGAAATAAGCCCAACCCTTCTATCAATTTATAGTCCCAGTGTTCCGGGTCTTTGAAATAATCACTATCGCTGAACCCACAAGCAAACCAACAGATCAGTCCAGCACTGATTCCCGTCAGTACCTTCCCCGCTGCGCATGCTTCCAGAAGTTTTCGATCCACACCTTGCTTTTTCCAGCGGGCGAGCATGGATTCCGTATCACCGCCGCCGACATAAATCAGGTCAGCCCAGTTTATCTTCTCTGAAATCACAGTTTCTGAATCAGGATGATCGCACAAATACAGCACATCTACTCTGCTGCCCAGGCCATCGTAATATTTCTCAATTTTTTCTATGTAACCTTCCGCATCGTCGCTGGCGGTCGGAACAAACAGTACATTGGTGCAGGCTTTCTTGGTTAACTGCAGTGCATATCGGTTCAGGGAATCCGTTGACTGCAGATCACCGCCTGAAATGCCCACAATACGCATCTTCTTCTTCTCTTGATCTGAAAATGAAAACATCTTTCGCCTCCTGAAGTGCATCTGAATTAGTCGATAGTCCACTCTCCGTATTTCACAGGTTCCTGCTCCTTCGCATGATCACCGATCATCTTCTCCATCCAGATCATATCATACCAGGTATCAAACTTATATCCACTGTCGTGAAATGTTCCGACAAGGTCGAATCCCATGCTGGAATGGAAATGATAACTGTCGTTGGTCAGATGCGGATCATCCTCTTTTGGTACGGAGATACAGGCATTCATGTTCAGAACGCCCATCTGCTTCAGAGATTTTTCCAACGCGCCGTATAGCAGTCTTCCCATGCCTTTTCTTCTGACGTCTCTTCTTACATACACAGTCACTTCCACAGACCAGTCATAAGCCTTCCGTTCCTTGAATTTGCCGGCATAAGCATATCCGAGGATCTCACCGCCCTGCACCGCTTTGATGTACGGCAGGCAGAATGAGATGGTCTCGATTCTGTTTTGGAATTCATCCAGCGAAGGCACCTCATACTCAAAGGATATGGCCGTATCGCGGACATACGGGGCATAAATGGAAAGCAGCTCTTCTGCATCTACCGTGGTTACCCGTTCAATTCTTATTTCCCCGTTGTCTTTCAGTTCCATGCAGTATTCCAGCGACGGATAAGTTACACCTTCTCCCTCTGCGAAGAAAGAACCCTTTTGCCGAAAAGAAAACCCGCAGCGCTCGATCAAAGATTTGGACGACAGATTTTGCTCAAAACAGCAGGCCCAGACATACCGGATGCCTTGCTTCTGCAGATACGCCAGTACGGCTTCCACAGTCTCCGTCATATAGCCCCGGTGCTGCCAGTCCGGATGCAGTGCAAATCCAAGTTCTCTCGTGTCTTCACGATTTTCTTCGGAATCCGGTTTGATCACGATGTATCCGATGACCCGTTCAGATTCGGTGCCATCTTTGCTTTCCCGTAAGGTGATGGCATGATGAATCCCCATGCAGCTCCAGCGGTTGAGCCGCTCTATTGTCTGATCCATAGATGTATGCGCCGGTGCCATGCCGAGGGGCCGCATCACCTCGGTAAGTGTAAAAAGTGCGTGCATGTCCTTTCCATCATTTATGGTGAACGGGCGAATATGCAGCCGTTTCGTGTCTATATTCATTTCCTGTCTCCCCTTCATCAATTCTGCTTTAAAGCCTCTGGCTTATCCAGTTTCTGAAAAACTCCAGTTCCTCTTCCGTATGAAACCAGTGTTCCCCGTTTTTCTGTTCCATGAGTTCGCAGTCAAAACGATCTGAAAAAGCTTTTACGTAAGCGAATTCGGACATGCTGTCATATTCTCCGCGTAGAATGCATGTCCTGTGCGGCCATTTCGCAATGGGATGGGTGCGAACATACTCGTAATATGGATAGTACAATGTTTCCAAATCGTTTTCTACGATTGTTCTCTGTCTGAACTCTTCCTCCGAAACATGGCAATACTCCATCAGATTATGGATAATACGCTCCATATCCGTCACAGGAGAAAGGAACCACACCTTGTCAATCTCTGCGTCAGCAAACGTCAGCAATTGAAAATATGCTCCCATACTGCATCCAAACAGCGAAATCTGCCGGGCATGTCTTTTCGCCCATGCATACACGGTTTTCAGTTCACGGACGCATTCATCCGGCATAAGAATGTCCGTTTCGTAAACCCTTTCACCATGCTGCGGCAGATCAAAGCTGAGTACCTGATATCCCCGTTTCACCGCTTCTTCCGCGAGGATCCAGATGCAGTCATCGATTTTCGAAGAATGGCTTCCATGGGTCACAATGATGATTTTTTCGCTGGCATCTCCCCATAGTATGGACGGGATCCCGTCGATTCGTATTTTTTCAAGATTCATATATTTACAACCTCTCTGTCTACAAATTCTTGAATATCCCGGTTTCACAATGACTGTTATTTCAACAGCCTTCCCAGTGACGCAGGATCCAACAAGTTTACCGTAACGAATTTACCGTTATGGAACACGGCCCAGTTGTTGAACACGCATGGCAGGTTCTTTGCTTTTTCCAGCGTGTCCACTTCAATGAAATCGGCCGGAATATCTGCGGTTTCACAGTGACTTTTCAGCTTTTC
>JAQXSU010000001.1 GCA_029219125.1 Bacillota bacterium | reverse complement strand
GTACTGCTGGATGTGATGCTGCCGGAGCTGAACGGACTGGAGGTGTTGCGCCGCCTCCGCCGCAGTTCGCAGGTCCCGGTCATCATGCTGACGGCGCGGGATGCGGTGATGGACAAGGTTTCCGGCCTGGATGCCGGGGCGGACGATTACATTACCAAGCCCTTCGCCATCGAGGAGCTGCTTGCCAGGATCCGGGTGGCATTCAAGAAGCAGGACGGTGTCCGCCAGCAGACCCATCGCATGACAGTCTGCGGCGTGACGGTGGACACCGACCGCCACGAGGTGACCTGTCAGGGGGAGATCATTGAACTGACCAACCGGGAATACGAGCTCATCCGCACCCTGATGGTAAATAAAAACATTGTGATGAACCGGGATAAACTGCTGAATGATGTCTGCGGCTACGATTACCTGGGCGAGACCAACATTATCGACGTCTATGTCCGGTATATCCGTTCCAAAATCGATGACCGCTTCGGCATCAAACTGATTCATACCGTGAGAGGAGCCGGCTATGTCATCAAAGACGAAACCTGAAAAAAAGCAAAACTCCGGCGGGCCGGCTTCAAACCGGATGAGTTCCATCGCCCGGAGCATCAATCTGGAATTCTGGGCGCGGGAGTTTTCCCACCTGCTGGTGCTTGACATAGTACTGGCGGGTCTGGTGGCTGCCGCATTTTTTATGTGGTGGGAAGGACAGGTGCCTGCCGGGATGGCGGTGGAAAACCGGTATTTCCTCGGAACCGACCACGTGGAAACTCTGGCGTACGTCATAGAGGCGGCGGATGGAACGCAGTATCCGTATCTGCTTTCGCAGTTTTTTGCACTTTGCAAAATCCCGGCGCTGGGACTTTTGATTCTGGAAGGGCTGATTGTCTTCGGCAATCTTTTTTCCACGAAGGCAATCCGGAGGAAAATGAAGCCGCTGAACGAAATCGCCATCCGCACCGAGCAGCTGGCCCGGGGGCAGAATCCGGCAGGGCAGAATCCGGCAGGGCAGAACGGTGCCGGGCGGATCGACCTGAAAACCATGGAGCAGGCGGTGAGCCGTCTGAATCCGGAGGAACCGGGAGCCAGGGTGGTAACCGGAGATAAGGAGCTGCAGAGCCTGGAGATCGCCATCAACAATTTGCTGGACCGGATGCGGGAAAGCCACCGGCAGCAGGAACGGTTCGTATCGGATGCATCCCATGAGCTCCGCACGCCGATTGCCGTAATCCAGGGTTATGTCAACATGCTGGATCGCTGGGGAAAGAATGATGAGCAGATCCTGAAGGAATCCATAGAAGCACTGAAAAACGAATCGGAGCATATGAAAAATCTGGTGGAACAGCTTCTGTTCCTGGCCCGGGGCGACAGCGGCCGCAATACCATTCATTACGAAGACTGTGATCTGGTGGAAATGGTCCGGGATGTGATGGAAGAATCAGCCATGATCGACGAAAAGCATGTCTACCGATTTGAAGGTCCCGCCGCGGGCGGCGGGAACCCGGACGGTACCGGCAGCGGATCTGCCGCAGCCGAAGGAAAGGATGCCTGGCCAGTTACCGACGCCTGTGGAAGCGGACAGGCGGCCGCAGTCCGTGTGATGGTCCACGGGGATCCCGCCATGCTGAAACAGTCCATGCGGATCTTCGTGCAGAACGCAGCCAAATATTCCGCAGAAGGGGACACCATCGTCCTGCGGGCCGGCATCTCGCCGGCTGCCGCCGGCGAGCATGCCGGCCGTCCGTTTTATTCGGTGCAGGATGAAGGAATCGGCATGCAGTCTTCTGAGGTGGTTCATGTATTTGAACGGTTTTACCGGTCCGACGCCGCCAGAAACAGCAGTCAGGGCGGCACGGGACTGGGCCTGTCCATCGCCAAATGGATTGTGGACGCACACAGCGGGATCATTGAGATCCTGTCCCGCCCCGGCTTCGGCACCCGTATCACGGTGCGGCTGTGAAGAGATATGGTAATATTCAATATTTTTGCAACGATTATGCAGTAATATGCAGCCTTTTTCTAAGAAGGAAGGAGCGCCTGTTCCTGGGAGCGTGGAAAGTTTTCCAAATCCGCCGAAAAGTTTTCAAAAAGAAAACTTTTCGCACATATCAGAAAACCGCAGAGAGATTTCGGGGGCATATCCCGGAATCTCTCTGTTATAATCGGGAGAAAAAGCAGAATACTAACAATAAAAGCCGGGAGAACATATTTTGCGAAGTGAATGAACGTGCATAGAGCAGATTGTTTTCCAAAATGCCGGAAAAGTTTTCAAAAAGAAAACATTTCGCCTGTTTCGGAAAACCGCCGGCGACCCGGCTCCGCCCGCCGCTATTGGACCCGCCCCCGGAAAACCGCCGGCAGCCTATGCCCCGCAAACCGCCCCCGGCCGCCCCGTCGGCCCTTCACATTCCTCTCTTTTTCTTCACCGAAATTACATAAAAAACTTTTGATTTTCTGTTGACATTCCGGGCGTCGGGGTGTATCTTATATATAGTGATTAGCACTCCAGCGAAATGAGTGCTAACAACTCCCGGAGGATGAAAATCCGGTTAAGACGTCCGGCAGCAGAAATAAGCCGGGCGGACAGATTTTGAGAAGAACAGGAGGCAGAGCCATGGAACTAAGCGAACGGAAACTGAAAATTCTGCAGGCCATCATCAGCGACTATGTACGCTCGGCGGAACCGGTCGGATCCAGGACCCTGTCCAAGAAATATGAGCTTGGCATCAGCCCGGCCACCATTCGAAACGAGATGGCAGACCTGGAGGAAATGGGATATCTGACACACCCTCATACTTCCGCAGGACGGGTT